>NVSM01000024.1 GCA_002401225.1 bacterium | reverse complement strand
GGGAGGTGGCCCGACGAAGTCGGGTCGGAGGGGTGTCTTGCTTTTCTTTCGTCTAGTCGTAGAAGAGATAAGACACCCCTCCGTCTCACTGCGTTCGCCACCTCCCCGCGGGGCGCAGGGAGGGGCAAGAAGCGTGGGGTTTTCGATTTAAATCACATTTTCACAAACGGGTTGGAGTTCATCTCCTGCCCGATTGTTGTTGCTGGGCCGTGCCCGGGGAAGCAGACCGTTTCTGGGTCGAGCACATAGAGCTTGGTCTTGATCGAGTTTTCGAGTGTCTCGAAGCTTGAGCCCGGGAAGTCGGTGCGTCCGATCGAGCCGGCGAAGAGGGTGTCGCCGACGAATGCGAGCTTTGATGGTTCGTGGATCAGCGAGATACTCCCCGGCGAATGTCCGGGCGTATGCACAATCCGGAACTCAAGTTCTCCGAGCGAGACCGTATCGCCCTCATCAAGGAATGATTCTGGAGCCGGTGCGGTGATGCTCAGCCCGAGCGCAGCCGAGAGATTGAGCATCGGATCGTTCATCCACGATTCTTCTGCTTGGTGCATCAGGATCGGAACATCGGGGAATCTCGATCTGGCTTCGAGAAGCCCAGCAATATGATCGGCGTGGGCATGGGTCAGGATAATTTTTTCGGGGATCAAACCCTGTTCCTCGATCGCATCGAGCAATGGCTCTGGCTGATACCCACAATCGATAATCCAGCACAATTTACCTGGTTCGGGCTCGCCTTGGGTCAGAATCATGCAGTTTGTCTGGAAATCTCCAAGGGCAAAAACCTGGATACAGGGTTTGACGGCTGAATTTGCTGGCGTGTTGGTCATGGTCTATGGTAATCTGTTGGAATAAACCGTTCGCTTCCGATAGTGAACTATGGAGGAAATGATGCCGCAAATCGAAAATATCTACGATGCCAAGATGTCCCCGGTCCAGATGGAAGGGACGAAGGGTGCCTCGATGTCTGTCATGATCGGGCGCGAGCACAATGCGCCACACTTTGCACTGCGATCTATCGCTGTTGAACCCGGTGGTCATACGCCCAAGCATCAGCATGATTATGAGCATGAGGTCTTCGTGGTTTCGGGCACTGGTTCGATCTTGCTCGAAGGCGAGTATCACCCGATCAAAGCGGGGGATACGATTTTGGTGCCTGCGAACGAACTTCATCAGTTCAAAGTCGCCGACGATGCCAGCGAAGAGTTCCGGTTCTTGTGCCTTGTCCCCGTCGAGCAGAACTGTGGCGGCGATGTGCCTGGCAGCTGATAGGTGTATTTTGATCACTCGCTTAAGGAGATGACGGATGGAACATGATGGTATTCTTTCGCCGAGTTGGATCGCTGCGATCTATGGATCAGCTGCCGTCCTCGCAGCAGCGGTTGCACTGCGTGGGCTGATGATCGAGAGTGATCAATGGATTCTCGCAGGTATCATCACCCTGCTGTTAACGATCACGACGCTGCCGATTTGTATTGGTTTGCGAAGCCAACCCTCTGGCAATACAGAATCGTCGATCGAATCGGACCGGATTCGCTTGCAGCTCAAACACCTCAATGAAACGATTGAGTTGCTCAACGAGAACCTGGTGCTTTCCGATGATGCTCGGCGTGTGCTCAATCGGCGCAAAGAACGCGAGTTGTTGTGCAAGGCGATTGATGAAGATAYCACGCTTGAAGATTGGGACGCGGGCTTGGTGCTTGTACGCGAACTTGCAGAACGGTTTGGATACCGTGAAGAAGCGGAGGAGTTCCGGGCAAAGATCAATACCGCTCGCTCGATGACCATGCAGAATAAGGTGAACCAGGCGATCGTTCAGCTCGACGGCTTAATCAGCTCGCATAAGTGGAGCGAGGCGATGAATGAAGCAGCCCGGATCTCACGGGTATATCACGATTCGCCTTTGGTCGATGGGCTCAGGCATCGGGTGGAAGCTGCGAAAGAACGCTACAAGCATGATCTCGAACGCCAGTTTCTTCTCGCTGCGCAGGAAGACCGGATCGAGCAGGCGATGGAATTGCTCAAGGAGATGGATCACTATCTCAGCGAGCATGAAGCCGAGCAGTTTCGTGAAGTCGCGCGGGGTGTCATCGGCAAAGCCCGCGAGAACCTTGGCGTGCAGTTTAAACTCGCCGTTCATGATAAATCGTGGGATCAGGCAGCCGATGTTGGGCAGCGGATTATCGTAGAGTTTCCCAACTCGCGCATGGCTGGCGAGATTCGGACGATGATCGACTCGATCCGTACTCGTGCAGGATCGATTACTCGCTAGCTTGTGTAGCCGATGCTTGGTCGGGCACATCTTTTTCATCGGGCATGCGCCATGCGTGGATCATCAGCATGATGATGCCGACGATGAGAAACGCATCTGCGACATTGGAAACATAAGGCCAAAGCTCTGTGTTTCCGCCGGGCCAACGGATTCCAAAGGGGAGATGTACATTTGGGAATGGATGGATGAAGTCGCGTACACATGCGAAGACGAGCCGATCGTAGAGGTTGCCGATTCCGCCTGCGATGATTAATCCGAATCCTGCATGGGCCATCCAGTCTTTGGCGAATGTCCATTTGACAAACAGCACCAGCGAGATGCCCACTGCGATGATGGTAAAGACAACAAAGAACCATCGCTGCCCTGCGCCGATACCAAAKMCYRMGYYGGGGWKMAGCWCNANYRWGMWYTCRWGCASWWTRTNYWKAATGCTCATTGGTTCATGAGGCTTGATTAAGTATCCGAGATCTTGTGATTTCAAAACCGCTTCGCGTGTGAGGTTGATCGGCTCTGATGCGACATGGGCAAAGGCATATCCCTTCGACCAAAGATCGGCCCAAAGCCCGATGATTGATGTCGAGAGCAAAATCATCCAAGCACGCAGGCTCTTGGATGAGCTTTGGGGTTGTTCTTGTTCTAGTGATGGTTGAGCGGTGGGCATATCAATGATCGCAGCTGATGAATATCAGCAAACTCAGAAGTGTCCGCCACGACGATCGAGTTCGCGGGCAGCGTGAATCGTAAAGCGTGCCCAAGGTAACTCATCGAGACGAGCTTTCTTGATTGGTTCATGCGTCAACTCGCACAGGCCGAAGGTCCGATCGACGATTCGCTTGAGCGCATCATCAATCTCGATGATGCGTTTGCGATCTGAAGCCGCAAGGTTCATGTTGAGTGACTGCTCATAGTTCTCCGAACCTTGTTCGTCAACATTCTGCGAGCTGCTTGTTGCGCCCGGATCTTTCCGCAGCACTTCTTCTTCGATGTGGCGAACATCACCTATGAGTTCTGCACGCTTGACGAGCAAGACATGGCGGTACTGTTCGAGTTGCGTTTTTGTCAATGGCGTTTTTGTTCGTCGTGAAGTGACATTGTCGAGGACAGACTTTATCTTTTTGACCTTCGAGCCAGAAGGAATCAAAGGCTTAATCGCAGCGCTGTTCGGGCCCATGAGCAATGGGCGATCTGGCAAGATCAATGGTTTCTTGACTTTGCTTGGACGACGCCGACGGATTGGCCCTGAGTTCTTTGCAGGAGTTGCGGCTTTGGCATCGGTCGCTGCGGGTTTTTTAACAGGTGCTTTTTTAGCAGCCGGTTTCTTGGTCACTTGTGTTTTGGAAGTTGGTTTCTTTGTAACTGTTTTTTTCGCAGCCGGTTTAGGTGCAGGCTTCGCGGGAGCTTTTTTAGTGACCTTCTTGGTCGTTTTGGCAGCAGCCGGTTTTACGGGAGCCTTTTTCTTGGTTACTTTTTTAGCAGCGGGGTTTTTCGTAGGCATTTTTTTCGTAGTCTTCTTGGCGATCTTCTTGACCGTTTTCTTAGTGGTCTTCTTAGTCACTTTTTTGACAACCTTCTTCGTTATTTTTTTCGTAGTCTTCTTCGTAGTTGTCGAAGTCTTACCGCCTGCACTCTTCTTTGATGGAGTAGAGCGTGTCGTTTTTTTAGTGGTCTTCTTCTTTGCGGTTTTTTTCTTGGCCAAGCCCGTGCGCCTTTTTCTAGAGCCGATGCTGTTCCAAATCGTTGGTAGCAATGGGCCTACAGTAGGCGCACCGGCGGCAATGGTCAAAGCGATACATGGGTAGGCCCCATAATTGGCCTGTTGAGGGCCCTTTTAGCTCATTCCTCATCGGTTTGGGGCGATGTCGGGGGTTCTGGGCAGACATCATAATCACCCAATTTACGGAACCGTTCGTAGCGTTGATTCACCAGATCTTCCGGGGTCAACTGGACGAGTTCATCAAACTGAGCGGTGATCCAGGCTTCAAGATTGGCAGATGCTTCTTCATGATTTCGATGAGCAGCACCTAATGGCTCTTTGATGATCGAGTCAACAATCCCGAGTTTCAAGTTGTCCGCTGCGGTCAGTTTGAGCGAGTCCGCTGCTGCCGTGTTGGTCTGTTCGTTGGCTTGCTTCCAAAGAATCGCAGCACAACCTTCCGGCGAGATTACCGAATACCACGAGTACGCCAACATCGAAACACGGTCGGCGACTGCGATCCCAAGGGCGCCTCCAGAGCCGCCTTCGCCGATGACGATGCTGACGATCGGAACTTTCAGCCGAGACATTTCGAGCATGTTCACTGCGATGGCTTCAGCCTGTCCTCGCTCTTCAGCACCCAAGCCCGGATACGCACCGGGCGTATCAACAAGCGTCACGATTGGTAATCCAAACTTTTCTGCGAGTTTCATCTTTGCGAGTGCTTTGCGATAGCCTTCAGGATGAGCACAACCGAAGTGGCACGCGAGTTTTTCGTGGGTGTCTTTTCCTTTTTGATGCCCGACGATGAGGCACTTGCGGCCGCCGATGCGTCCGAACCCGGTGACCATTGCCGGGTCATCACCAAACCGACGATCGCCAGCAAGTTCGCAAAAATCTCGGCACATGTGTTTGATGTAGTCGCGTGTCTGCGGGCGGTTTGGGTGGCGAGCCACCCGGACCGTGTTCCAAGGCGAGAGCTTTTTGTAGACTCGTTTGAGTGTCCTTGTTCGTTCTTTGATGAGCTTGGCAACATCTTCAGCAGGTGCAGCAGCCATCTCTTGCTCGGCGATTCCGGGTAATGCCGGGATCTCGGCACCTAGGGCCTTGCTGCCTTGCTGGGCTTGCTCGATCCGTAGATCGAGTTCGGTGACTTTCTTTTCAAACTCAAGCTGATAAAAAGTTGACATGCATGGTCCTTGGTTGATGAACAAAGTTGGTCGATTGAATTGTACCACGCTCAACGCCGCCGTACAGTCTTTTATGCAGACAATCGCCCATCCAATCCTATTCGTCGGCGGGGGCAACATGGCCCACGCCATCATCTCAGGTGCTCGCAAGGCCGGTATTCTCGATCCTGAGCGTGTAGGCGTGATCGAACCCAACCTCGATCGCCACCCGCTGTTCAAAAACGCCTTCACCGATACGGCTGATGCCATCCACTGGCTTCGCATGCAAGATGCCGAGGACGCGACCATTATTCTTGCGGTCAAGCCTCAGAAGCTTGAAGCCGCCTGTGCTCCGGTCTGCGAACAAATCGCCCAACTTCCTTTCAAGCCCCTCGCGATCTCGATCCTCGCGGGCACACGCATCGAACAGATCGAGCACGCCCTCGATCACAAAGCCCGCGTCATCCGTGTGATGCCCAATACGCCCGCCCAGATTCGAAAAGCAATGAGTGCGATTTCGCCAAGCGATGAAGCAACCGAGCAAGATCTTGAACTTGCAGACCAACTATTTTCGAGCATTGGTAAAACAATCACTGTTTCTGAAGATCTGATGAACGCGTTTACCGCGATCGCTGGATCTGGGCCGGCGTATGTGTTTTATCTTGCCGAAGCGATGATCGAAGCCGCCCTCCAACTCGGGTTCGACAAACAACAAGCCCAAACCATTGTTCGTCAAACAGTAGCTGGTTCGGCTTCATTGCTCGATCGCTCGCCCGAGATGCCACGCCAACTCCGCGAACAAGTGACCAGCAAGAAGGGCACCACCGAAGCCGCGACCGATGTGCTTGACGATACGGGGTTCACCGATGCGATTATCCGCGCCATCCACGCTGCCCGCCATCGTGGGATAGAGCTTGGTAAATAGAATGGCTCGACGAGCTATCGCTTACGCTGTTAGAAATCTCGTCGGACAAAGATAATCGTGCCGAGTCCAAGCAGGATGATCTCGAAAGCAAATGATGTCCCCAGCACCCATCCGATCGTTCGTGAACGCATGATTTCTGCTACTCGCTCAGGAACACGCGGGTCAGCCATTGCCGGTTCATTCTCATTGGGGCCTCGATCGCTTCCGCCACCCATATTCAWCASYWTWKYKWKTTMATNNTKTRANKMKYAKAWSKCKYTYGNGYAARSYGRYGSTYTSTYKGGTATTTGGTAAAATGGTTTTAAGTACAAAGATACCCGAGGCCCACGCTTCCCATGTTGGGACAGACTCTTGTGCATCAGTTAACCGATTTCGTGCGGTCTTGAGTGTCGGATTGACCGCACTCATGGTGTCTTCAGCACCGCTTGGTAGAGGCTCGTCGCCTTCACCTGGGATCGGTTTGCCTTGCTCACGATACTGCTCAATCCGCTTGGTTGCGAACCGTTCCTGAGCTTCGACAGCTTCTTGGCGATCCTCTACACGAAGAATGGCACCCTCGCGTTGGGCAAGCATGAGCGAGTCAGTCGTGTTGGCAGCAAAGATGAATACCCAGAATATCATGGTCAGGAGCAACGCTGCGATCGTCGAGCGTGTCACAAGCCCAACAAGGACACAGAAGGAATAGAGATAACTGAAAAATGCCAGCACAATCGGGACTGCAAGAAACAGCCCGAACTCCCAAGACCCAGCACGAATCCCTAAGACAAAGAAACAGCCCACCGAGAAGATAAAAATTTGTAACCCAACAAAGAGCAAGCCGGTCATATATTTGGTTAAAAATAAACGCACGCGTCCGATTGGTTTGGAGAGCACCGGCTCAATCGTGCCGCCCGATACCATGTCGGGCACAATGCCAGCGGTTGAGATCAGGGCAAGGATTGTCGTCACCCAACTGAGCCAGATGGGAACACCCCATGTTGTGAACTGGATTTTATAGAAGAGTTCCTCCGAGATGAAGTTGGTATTCATCATCATCGAATCGAACTTCCAGTGGAAAAAGCTAAATCCCTCTGGATTGATTCCCAGAGAAGCAAAGAGTGCCACCGCCAATACATTCAATCCCAGCGTCAACCAAAAAAGTTTCTTCGCATTGAGTTCACGATACGCATCAATAAAGATCGCTTTGGTCTGCATCAAAATCATGAGCGTGCCCCCTTCTTTGCCTTCTGTGCGCCGGGTCGGGCACCATCAGGATGTTCATTGACGGCTTTGATGAATAAGTCTTCAAGCGATGGGCGGTGGAATCCGAGGGATTCGATCACCACGCCGCGRGCACGGAGYACATCAATSGCRGGCTGRACCNGMTYGGSATTGGCCGTATTGAATCGCAGCTTCGTGTGTGTGTCTTCGAGTACGCACTCGATCCCAGCAACCGCATTCTTCGCAGCATCCAACGCTTCGCTCTGCATCTGCGAGGCTGCCGTGATCACAAACCCGCTGCGATCCGCGGTCAGTTCTTCAATCGTGCCCTGCTGACGCATCAATCCATGAACCATAATTGCTACACGGTCGCACACCATTTCGAGTTCCGACAACAAATGCGAGTTGAGGAACACGGTTCGTCCTTCATCCTTAAGCCGAAGCAGGATTTCGCGGATGTCGCGTCGTCCGATGGGGTCGACGCCATCGGTTGGTTCGTCGAGGATGACGAGTTTAGGATCGTTCATCAGTGCCTGGGCGATCCCGACACGCTGGCGCATGCCTTTGGAATAGCTGCCGAGTTTGTGGGTCGCCCATTCGGACATGTTGACAATTTCGAGCAGCTCATCTGCCCGTTTGTTTCTGGTTTGTCGCTCGACCCCAGCCATCGCGCCAAAGTGACGCAGCACCTGTCGGCTGGTGAGGTACTGAGGGAAGTTGTGATGCTCGGGGAGATACCCGACCTGGGCGAGTGCAGATTTGGTACCGATCTTCGAGCCGAGCATCGTGCCAGTGCACTTGGTCGGCGAGATCACGGTTAAGAGCACCTTCACCAGCGTCGATTTGCCCGCACCATTTGGCCCGAGCAATCCAAAGATTTCACCTGGGCCTACTTGAAGGTCTACACCTCGAAGTGCGTGTACTTTGCGTCGATACATTTTTTCGACGCCTTTGACATCAATTACAGCTTCCATCAATCAAACCCCTTGTCAGCATATTTGTTGAGCGATTAATCCGCGTTTTTGCGTGCCACGACATGAAACACATGCCAATCCTTCTTCGTCCCATCACAGTCTTCGCCTTTTCGCTCGTCTTCTTTCATGAACTCGACCGTAAATGGCTGGAGTAGTCTATCAACTTGTTCCTTTGTGTGGTGCGAACGATCGGCGATTGAAGCCCATGAGTCTCGATCGCCAAAGAACTGCCCAGAAAACCTGCCTCCGGGGCGGATGCTTGCGACGATCTTGGCCCACATCGCGTCATACTCATTCGGGCAACAGAACGGCAGCGAAAAGCTCGCATTGAGCAAATCACACGATGGGAGTTCAACCGACTCGAACGGTGCGAGTTGCATGGTCAATCGGGTTGGATCGCACAGATCATCGCGTGAGATCAGCCTACGGATGCCGTCGGGGTGCCCGTCGAWCGCATGGACCTTCCACCCTCGGCGGAGCAGAGCCGCACTATCGCGGCCTTCGCCACACCCCAGATCAATCGCAAAGCGTGGCCCATTCGAGGGTTCGGTGTCGAAACGGTCGAGCGCTTCGACCAAGGTTGGGCGAGGTTCACGCCCATCGATCGCCTTGAAATACCCTTCCCAATCTCGCGTCGTCGCATAGATGAAGGCCGGCTTGAGATCGGTGTCGGGCGAGTCGTGTTTATCGGTGTGTTGTGTCATATCGTTGGGTAATGTATGCCGACCTCCATCGCTTTGTCGACGCCCTTGCCCAATCTGGGGAGTTGATTCGTATCAATAGTGCGGTTGACCCGGTGCTTGAGATCACTCAATACGCCGATACGGAGTCCAAATCGGCTGCTCCGAACATTGGTTCTTCGTCTTCTCAATCGAATGATCCAGCCTTCGCCCATCTCGGCGGCAAAGCCCTTTTGTTCGAGCATCCGATTGGCTCAGACTTCCCGGTGCTGATCAATGCGTTCGGATCATATCGACGGATGGAGATGGCTTTGGGTAATCGAGCCTTCGATGACATCGCCCAAACCATCGCCGAACTCGTCAAGCCCGAGCCGCCACGATCAATCGCAGAAGCCTTCACCAAAGCCAAGCAGTTTTTTCCGCTTCTCAAAATCGGTCCCAAGCGATCCAACAAACCCGGTGCTTGCCAGCAGATCGTTCATACAGGCGACGCGATCGACCTGACCAAACTCCCCATGCTCCGGTGCTGGCCACTCGATGGCGACTTTGAAGCGGTGGGGTATCCAACTGGAATCAACGACAACATTGCAGGCTTGGGGCATCCTGATATCTCCGATGAAGAATGGAACGCCAAGTATCGCGGGCGATTCATCACGCTTGCCGGCATCCACACGATCCATGCTGACGATCGAAACGATCCAAAGCCCAAGTCGCACAACATCGGGATGTACCGCTTACAACTCCTAGGCAAGAACCGCCTCGCCATGCACTGGCACATGCACCACGACGGCGCAGCCCACTGGCGATCATGGAAGAAGCTCGGTCAACCCATGCCCGTCGCCATCGCACTCGGGGGCCAATCGGTCTTGCCCTATGCAGCAACCTGCCCGCTCCCGCCGGGGATTTCCGAACTTCTGATGGCCGGTTTCCTCAACGGCAAGGGCATCCCGCTCTGCCGAGCCAAGACCGTTCCATTGTGGGTGCCGGCAGATGCCGAGATGATTATCGAAGGCTTCGTCCGCACCGATGCAGGATTCCCGGGGTGGGATCCGCGCCAGCCAGATGCAGGCGAACTCGGCGATGGGGCTGTATTTGAAGGGCCATTTGGCGATCACACCGGGTTCTACTCCATGCCCGATCGGTACCCAATCGTCGAAGTCTCCGCATTCACCCATCGCAACAACGCGATCTATCCGACGACGGTGGTGGGGCTGCCGCCTCAGGAAGATTACTTCCTCGGCAAAGCAACCGAGCGCATCATGCGTCCATTGCTCGCGACAATCCTCCCCGATATCAAAGACTACCACCTCCCGATGTACGGCGCGTTTCACAATGTCGCCAACATCCAAATCACCAAGCATTATCCGCTCCACGCCCGCACGGTGATGCACGGCATCTGGGGCGCAGGACAAATGGCCTGGACAAAAAACCTCTTCATCGTTGATGACGCCGTTGATGTTCATGACCTGACTGCGGTGCTCGCTGCGGCCTGTCAACACTGCATGCCTTCGCGCGATATCGAACAAGTCAACGGCGCATTAGATATCCTTGACCACGCCGCCCCGCGCCTCGGCTCAGGAATCAAACTCGGCTTCGACGCCACCAAGAAGGTCATCGGCGAAGAGATCAACGGGCAGCCGATCGGTGATCCGTATCCCGTCCCAACTGCTGAAGATCGAATACAAGCGGTCACCTTTGCAAAATCTATTGCAGGCGTACTCGATGCTTCTGCGACTGACAATGCTCCGGGTTGGCTTTTCATTCAAGCGGACAAGGATCACAACGAACCACAAAACGCCAAACTCGGCGCAACGATTCTCCAAGCGTTCCTCGCCGAGCCATCGGCGATGCGCTTCATTGTTGTGCTCGGTCGATCAGTCGCTATTCACGATCACCACGCAGCACTTTTTCACTGGGCTGCCAACTTCGATGCCTCGCGTGATGCCCAATGGGATCAATCGAACAACTGCGACCGAGTCGGTTTCGATGCGACCCCAAAGACACCAGAAGACACCCGCAACAGTCAACCTGTTCGCGCGTGGCCGCCGGTGTTGTCCTTCGATTAAGAATATTCTTGTGGTGTGGTGATCAACCGCCGAGGCTCGGCGAGCCTGCCCGCTGGCTCATCCATTGGTCAATATCTTCAACGATCGAATCGATCAAAGGCTTCGCATTTCTGCTCGTTGTCCCAGCTTTTACATCATTGAGCATGATCGAGAACGCAACACGCTGTCCAGATTGTGGATGGATAAGTATTCCTGAAAGAGCGTATGTGCCCGTGAGATAGCCGCTCTTGCCGTAGAAATCTGATTTGAGTTTGCCGTTGAGGAATCGTTTGCGAAGCGTGCCTTTGCCTGGGGTGGCGAGGGAATCGCGGAAGATTTTCCAATGTTCAGATCTTGAGAGCTTGCGCATCCAAGTGGTGAGTGTTTTGGGCGAAACTTTATTCTCTTTGCACATCCCCGATCCATCTTCGATCACGGTGGTCTCTGCGGTATGCGGGCCAATTTTTTCGGTGAGAAGCATACGAAGAACGGTCGATCCGTTCTCCCATGAGCCAGGGTCAGAGGTGACCTCGTGCCCGATGCGTTTGAGCAAAGCCTCGGCGTAAAGATTGTGCGAATCTGTGTTGGTCCGTTCAAGAACATCAACAATGGGCGTGGTAATCACCGCGATTATGCGCGATGTGGTGTATCTATCCGAAGGCGTGATGAGCGAGACGAGTTCGCGAGGATACACATCATCATTGCCGATACGAATGCCGCGTTCATCGAGTTTGGTCGCGAGCAAGTTCCCGGCGAACTCCGGGGGCGAGTCGATCGCGACGGGGATCTCGGACATGCTTCGGACATTGCCATAAAGCGTAAAAGTGTTTGCAGGTGTGGGGCGGGCGACCCATGCGGTGTCGCGGCTTTTGTTGTTGGACTTTGCCTTGATCTGAAAATCGACCCAGTAGGCATCGGGCTCGAGCCGAACGATGGGCGTGCCTCCAGAACTCGCCGGCGAGGTATAGACATTGATCACATTGGTATGAAAGTTCAGCCCGCCAACTTGCGCGCAGTACCATCGGTTGAGCTGATCCCTTGGCCAGCACGGATGCGTGTAAGTTCGATCAAAGACAGAATCATCAACAATCACACGCCCGATCGATTCAATCCCTGCCCCTTTGAGTGCGTCGGCCATCTGATCAAAGAGCGTGTCGAGCGTCACACCAGGTTCTTCGCCAATAAAAATTGCTGGGTCACCAAGTGCTGGGTCGCCGTCGCCTTTGATAATCAGCGTGGGTGGGGTGGTGGTGTCATCGATGATGAGTTCGGTGCGAAAAACAAAGTCGCTGCCAAGAACAAACAATGCCGCGCCGCTCGTCAAGATTTTCATGTTCGATGCAGGCACCATCGCACGCGTGCCGTGGTAGTCGGCGAGTTCTTCGCCAGTGTCCAGATCCACGATATAGACTGATGCTGTGCCGCCACCGATATTGGCGTTGGTAATCAGTTGCTTGGTCTTCTTATCCAAAGGCCCGCCAAGAGCGAGTGATGCGCAAATCGCGAGGGCGACCGCAACAACGCCAATCTTTGATTGGCGAGAAAAAGGCGTCTGGCGCATGCTCTGATATACCTGTTCAAGCAATGAGGGTCCTTCCCAAAAAAGTGTCACAAATCAGGGCATCCATCGGCATTTGTGTGCCAAAAACTCCAAAGCTATTGCTCTGAATCAGGTTTGTAGAGGGATTAACCTTTGAAGGCGAGCGTGATCATCTCTTTGAGCGCGTCGGCATTCTCTTGATTCCCGATCGGCCACTCGCACCAAGTCCGATGCCCGATGGCTGGAGCCGTGGTAAAGCCGCTGTGAAGTCCCTTGGGCAGCTTCGAAGGTGGGTGAGCATCAAAGAATGCTGTCGAGAGCGTAAGAGCAACACGCGGGTTCTCCGGGTCTGCAATCAAATGTACCGCGATGAGCGAGCGGGTATCATCGAGCGATGTGAGCTCACACCACCTCCAACGCAGCCCCATCCATTCAAGTTTGGGCTTTGTGCCTACGATCTTGACGATTGACTTGCGGAGATTTTCGTACATTGGTCTCGATTCTGGATCGAGCCCTTTTACGAGCGAAGCGAGCGTTGGCTGGTCAAATTGGCATTTCCATGCGTACAAAGAGAGATCCCCATTGGTTTCGTGCCCAAAGAGTGGTTTCTTGGCGGCGAACCCCCAAAGATTAGGCAGCAAGCACACCAAGAGCATGGGATCTGCGAAACTGATCCGAAAGTGAGTACCACAAGATGACCAACCCAGATGCCCAACAACTCGACCCCGCCTCCATCAACGAGACCCCGATCAAACACGAAGGCGTGTTGATTGTCGATGACAACGAACAGAACCTCGAACTGCTTCACGCCTACCTTGATGAACTCGGAGGCGATGTCCGTGTCGCACACGATGGCATCGAAGCGATCGAATCTGTCGCGGCCAACGCTCCAGATATCATCCTGCTCGACATCATGATGCCCCGAATGAGCGGCTTCCAAGTCTGCGAGACACTCAAAAAAGATCCTGCCACGCGAGATATCCCGATCATCATGGTCACCGCCCTCAACGAGGTTGGCGATGTTGAACGAGCGGTTGATTCGGGGGCAGATGATTTTTTAACCAAGCCTGTAAACAAACTTGAACTCTTGACCCGCGTGCGTTCACTCTTGCGCGTTCGCCAACTCAAGCGTCAGCTTGATGATGCGGTTTCCGATGTTCGTGCTATGCGCGACCAGACCGGTGAATAAACCCCGGCCAATAAGGCGTCGGCTTGCTCACTCATTTACGGTTACTGATTTTTCTTATAGACAGTTTATGGACAGCCTTGCGCGAACGCATTGAGGAATCCAGACACATCGAAGAAGTTCAGTGTGCCGTCGCCGTTGATGTCTGCGCCAAGATCACCCTTTGAGAACAGGTTCAAGAACGCTGAGACATCAAAGAAGTTGAGCTGGTCATCATCAACATAGTCTGGCGGCGAAGGGCACAGATCAGCAACAGGCTCAGGCATAATGAAGTCGATGATCACCGGGCGATGATCCGATGCCAACCCAGAGATCGCATTGGGATTGATCGGGTATGAGCGGGCAGGCTCGGGGAGCTTGCTGGTATTCATGCCAGAGCCGGTCGAACGAAAAATGAACTGTCTGCGGACATCAATAATCGAATCCTGCCAGCAGATATAGTCCAATCGGCTCGAACTCCCCTGTGTGCTGGTTTCGCCAGAGATCGGTTGAGATGGGGTGGAGAACATTGAGTCTGTACGATCACGATCGGTGCCATCGGTGCCACCGAAGAACTCGGCGCGGGTCATGATCGAGTTTGGGCTCGATGAACTTGGTGTTTGATTCAGATCACCACCCCAAATCACAGGCGTGAACTCGTCGAGCATATCGCCAGCATTGGGAACAATCACCTTGAGGTTTGGATCACTCATCCCGGTGCCCGCGCCGTTGTAGTAGTAATCGATCAGGTATGCGGTATTGAACGCAGCGGTTTCGCGCTGATCAAAGTCGCTCGAATTGCCACCAGCCTTAAGATGCGCATTGCCGATGACTAGATCGCCAGCATATTCACTATCTGGCAGATTGATTTCGGCAAACTGGAAACCACGAATCCCGCCGCTGCCTCCGGTTTGATACGCATCAGGGATGAGCACAAAGTTGGAGATGGCTGCGCCGCCGCCGTTGTTGATGTCTTCGATCGGGAATCGCGACATAATCAGGTTGCGGTTGAACCCATCGGAGTTGGTCGAAGAGTAAATATACGGCAGGTCGTATCCAGGCACAAACTTCTTCAGGTATGACCCAACGGTGCCGCCGAGATAAATATCTGGGCCGCCATTGACGAACATGTTGGCGACATCATCGAGTTGTGTAACACTGTCCGCACCCGAGCCGGTGCCGTTGCCCGAGTTGTCCGCACACTCTTGGAGGATCAAGATATCAGGCTGAAGCGAAGCAACGATCCGAACGATTCCGTTCCAGTTGTTAAACGCATCCGCCTTCTGATTGGTTCGGCAGATCCCGTCTTGCACATTCCATGTCATTACACGGATATCACGCGCGTTTTCTTTGCCCCAGTCGCCGTTGTTTGGGTCCCACTGAGCAACACTCGTCGAGGCACTCATGGCGAGGAATAAGGCAGCGGTCATCTTTGCATATGGCATATCAGGAACTCCTTGCGTGTTGCTATCTTGAATGTAAAAAACAAGATTTGTCGCGGATCACGGGGTGTTTGGGAGAGGCAGGGGAAATCACCGCTCGCCCATGAAAAAGGCGTTCGCATCGTTAGACGCGAACGCCCTGTAACTTTTATATGTCAGATGAGAAGGGAATCATATCTGACAAGTCAGTCGGGATTCGATTACGGACATCCAGCGCTGAACGCACTGAGGAATGCCGAGATATCGAAGAAGTTGAAGATGCCATCGCCGTTGAAGTCTGCGACTGGGTCCATCGAGCTGAATGCGCTGAGGAATGCCGAGATATCAAAGAAGTTGAGTACGCCGTCGCCGTTAAGGTCTGGTGTACAGATCACAGCATCTTGGTAGTAACCAATGTACAAAGCAACCGAGTAGGCTTCGTCAGCTGGGAGCGCTGGATCGAAGTTGCCACTTGTTGGGTTGTTGAACTCGCCATCTTCGTTGATGTCGTAGGTGATCGAGGTCGAGACGATAATACCGCCGTTGGAGATGGTATCGCCTGGTGCGCTTGCTGAGATATCAGTGTTGTTCCAAGCAGCGCTCGAAGCATTGTTCGACCAGAGTGATCCTGGGTTTGGGCCGCCGTTAGCGGTTGCCGAACCGAGGAAGTTGATCACATAATCGCGACCCGAGTTCTGACCTGAGATCAGGGTGCCGTTCTCAAGAACGAGCTCGAGGCGGTRAGTAAAGGTTGCTGGGTCGAGGACCGAACGGAGCAATGCACCGTCGAAGTCTGAGCCGCCACCGAGGAAACGGTCATACAGTTCAACCGCACCGATGAACCAGACATTGCCAGCTGCGTCGATGGTTGGTGCCGACATCGATGGACCCAATGGGGTGCCGCCGGTGACTGCATCAAGGTTTACAAGCTGACCGACCTCAAGGCCCGCAGCGTCGTAGATTGGCTTACCAGCATCCTGCGTGAACAGGTTAAACTGATCAATGTATGCAGCGAATGTGAACTCGGTGGTATCGCTTACAGCGTCGTAACGCCCGACGATGATCTGAGTCGAGAAGTCGTTGCTCAAGCCGTTCTCAGCGATAGTCGCTGCGAACAGGCCGTTGCCGTCCTTATCGGTACCCACAGCCAAGTTGCCCACGCCGCCACGGAACGGGGTCGATCCGAGGTAGTTGGTGAACTCAGCAAACGAGCTGTAGTTGATCGTGAAGCCGTCATCGTTGTCGGTGACTGATGCAGGAACATCCCAAGCCTTGTTACCAAGGATTGCACCAGTTGCATCTACACCCCAGAGGTTGAAGGTGCGGGTATCGTTGTTGAAGTCCTTGGCGTACTGGCCGAAGGTAACATCAGCACCAACACCGAGTGCGTCGACAGCAGCGCTGCCGTTGCCACCCCGGCCTGAGCCAAGCTGGCCGCCCGAGGTATCAAAGTGACCCGATGTGTGGGTCACTGTGCCTGATGATGCACCGTATGCATACTCAGAGTTGAATGTCATACCGGCGTAAAGCCCGTCGCTGCCAGCGATTGATGCTGGGACATTGTTTGGTACAACATAGACGGTGCCGCCGTTGTTGACGATGTGATCAGTAGCGTCCATTGTGCCACCGAGTGAGATATGGTTTGAAGCCAAGCCAAGGCGATCTGCCATACGGGTACGGAAGATGTTGTTGCCCATAAGTGGGTTGGCACCATTAACATTGAAGTCGTCACCGCGGTAGTACACATTGCCGTTGGCATCGACCGAAACCCCACCGAGCTGTGATGAGTCAACAGCCAGAGGGCCAGCAGAGTTCACTGCTGTCATGTGGCGGTCAACATAGAGGCGGTTCGGGTTCATCGGATCGTAGTTTACGATCGCACCGATAATGCCGTTGTAGCTGTTGCCCGAGGTCGATGTGCCAAACTCTGACCATGCCACGGAGAACTGTGACGCTGTTTTGCCGGTTGGTGAAACAGCATCGCCCTGCACATTGAACTCAGCGTTAATGCCCTTGCCTGGAACATCCCAGAAGGAATAGTTCGCACGCGAGAATGGCACGCCAGTGAGAATATCAGTACTGATCGAGCTTGATGACCCGAGGTTGTTGAAGAATGCTGTATCTGTCTGCGTGGTCTTGAGCAGTGGGCCTACACCGAAGGTGTGGGCGCCGCCCAATGTTGCCAATGGAGCAAGGTCAAGCACATAGGCCGACGCATTGTCATTCCATGGATTCAACGCATCACCTGGCAAGCCGCCGAGGTTCGAGCTGACACTGTCCTGTGCAAGTGCTGAAGCACTCATACCCGCTGTTGCGATCAATGCCGCGATACCGATTTGCTTACGCATGGTCTCATCTCCTTGGTTAGTTTATTTCTCAGCCGATTCTCCAATCGACTGCATCTCTTATCTTCTTCAAGTGTGTACGACACTATTTAAGAACAACATCAACCTCGCGTTTATAGCTTGGTCGGCGAGTTCCCAGAGAGCTATCCTAGCACAAATACGCCCATTCTGTGGGCAAGAATCGTCTATTTGCGTGTCAAACTTTGATAAAGATAGATCCGATAATTGCAAGATGTTCGTTGTTTGGACGGTATTTGAGGGTTATCACAGCCGAGATTCAACCATCGCTGCGACTCGTGCGTTTGATTTGACCAATTCAATATTGGCTTCGAGCGTTTTGCCTTCGGAGACTTCATGGAGATATCCAAGGATGGCAGGCGTGACATCGCGACCAGAAACGCCGTCAGCTTCAGCGAGTTTTCTTGCTCGCTTGAGCCACTTGCCCCATTGCCCGGCATCAAGTTCATGCTCCGCCGGGATCGGATTGGCGATGACAATCCCGCGGCCGGTGCGAGCGAGTTCGATCCGTACAAAGTCGGCCAACGCATCAGCATCATCAAATCGAACATCAACACATGCTTGGGATTCTCGCAGATAAAACGCAGGGAATGAATCTGTTTGATATCCAACCACCGTAACACCGAGCGATTCGAGTGCTTCGCGTGTGGAGACCACATCTAAGATCGACTTCACGCCACTGGTCACCACAGCGATTGGGAACCGAGTGAACGCCATCAAATCTGCAGAAATATCGAGCTGCGTTCCATATCCATGATGCACGCCTCCGAGCCCGCCCGTCGCAAACACGCGCAACCCCGCAAAGGCAGCCAACTCCATCGTCGTGCTGACAGTCGTCGCAGCGTGCGAGCCTTGGTTCATGTAGATCCCAAGGTTCGCGGTATTGGCTTTTGGCACGCTTGGCGCATCAAGCATTGCTTGGAGCTGTTCCATATCCATACCAACCGTGGGCACGCCGTCGATTACACCAACAAGCGCAGGCGTAGATCCTTCCGCTTTGATCACTGCGCCAAGATCGGTGGCGAGCTGCGACGAGACGGACTTGGGCACGCCATGAACCAATAGCGTTGTTTCCAAAGCCACCGCACGCGATGAGACATGTTTGTTGATCTGCAAGTGAGTTCTCCAATGTGTAGGGTATCGTAGAGCGAGTGGGTGGCGTGGTGCATGAAAAGACGCATAAAAACAACACGCCCCAGCAATATGCCGGGGCGTGTTTGTGTATCAGTATGCTGATTGATTACAAATCAGACGCGATCCTTGAGGCCCTTGAGTGGGCGGACCTTGACAACATTGCGTGCTGGCTTGGCCTTGAAGATCATTTCTTCCTTGGTGAATGGGTTGACGCCCTTGCGTGCCTTGGTGGCTGGCTTACGCTGGACAGAAACCTTCATCATGCCTGGGACATTGAATGCACCGCAAGCGTTCTTCTTGAGGTCCTTCTCGATCATTTCGCCCATAACTTCGAAGACTGCTGCTGCTTCCTTTTTGGAGATGCCGACATGATCAGAGATCATGGTCAACACTTCTGACTTGGTGCGTGGCTTGTCCTTGGCGGACATGATCTTTGCTGGCTTCTTGGCAGCAGCGACCTTCGGTGCGGCCTTCTTAGCTACCTTTTTCGCTGGTGCCTTCTTGGCAGCGGTTTTCTTTGCTGGTTTACGAGCTGGTTTTTTTGCTGTTCTCTTTGCCATTGGTATTACTCCATTCTGCATTTTCTCAAATGCGTGTATTGTGTTTCTCCGAACACAGTTGTTTTTACCGCACTTTTTTCGGCATAGCAAGTCGGTTTTGTCCTGTTTTTATCGGTATTTTCGGAAAATCCTTTTTGAACACACATCTTCGGCGTGTCTTGCTCGATCAATTTGAGCCTAGAGGGGTGTTCAATTTTGCACTTTTGACGCCCTATTATCCGCCATGAGCAACGCCCAGACGACCATCGGATTTACAAGGAAAGTTCCCGGAAACCCTGAAATACAAGGGGTTTGCGTAAAAACACTTGGTGATTCCAAGGCAACGCAGGACGATCTGCACGGGTTCGTTTCTGGGCTGACCGCACTCGTCACCATGTACACCGATCCGGTCGATGATGCGTTGCTCGATGCTGCTGGAAAACAGTTGAAAATTATTTGCAATTTTGCAGTTGGGTTCGACAATATTGACATTTCGGCCTGTGAAAACAGGGGAATCATCGTCTGTAATACCCCCGATGCCGTCACCGAAGGCACCGCAAACCTCGCATGGCTCCTCATTATGGCCAGCGCACGCAGGCTCATCGAAGCGGATCAATACGCTCGATCGTCCACTTATCCAGCCAACGGACACCTTGGGATGAACGAGNTTTTAGGCATGGATCTGTGCAACAAGAACCTGCTCATCGTGGGTGCCGGTCGCATCGGATACGCCACCGCTCTGCGTGCCAAAGCCTTCGGCATGCACATCCTCTACACCGCCCGCTCACGACATCTCAACTTCGAAATGGCTCCGCTCGGGGCAACCCGAGTGACTCTTGAAGAGGGATTATCCCAAGCCGATGTCGTGTCGATTCACACGCCAGCCACGCTTCAGACGCATCATTTAATCAACCGTGACAATCTCAAACTGCTCAAATCTACTGCAATTCTCGTGAATACAAGCCGAGGGCCAGTGGTTGATGAATCCGCCCTTGTCGATGCACTCAAAGCAGGCAAGTTGTGGGGGGCTGGTTTGGATGTCTACGAGAACGAACCCGTCGTTCATCCCGGATTGCTCGAACTCAACAATGTCGTCCTGACCCCACACATCGGCAGCSSARMGATCGMMTSSRKSSRANGCCAWGMCMKRSRKGSKGCTGACCAACATAAAAGCAGTTCTCGCTGGGCAAGAACCGCCAAACCGGATCGCTTAGATATTACTCTATTTAACTGCGGCTTCGCCCTGCATAATGCAGTTCAAGATACTTCGCGACATAATCAATGATCGAGTCCGCTTCGGGGATGTCTGGGTTGCTCGTCATGCCGTTGGGCTCGAACCGCATGCCTTTGAATCGCTTGACGGCTTCGTCAATCGTGAGCCCGTACTGCAACGCAATCGAAAACGCTCGGCAGAATGCCTGGCACATGCCCGAAATCGCGGAACCTTCTTTGGCGATCTTAATGAATATCTCGCCTGGTGTGCCGTCGGGATAGAGCCCGATCGTCAAGTAGCCTTCATGGCGATCGATCGTGAACTTGTGGGTCAAAGATTCGCGGGTTTGGGTGAGTGATTGGCGGGTAGCGAGCATTCGGGCGTCCTTGTCCGGTGAGAAACTGCCGGTTCAATTCCATATCTCGATCAAATCGAGTGAAACCGGCATGGATGRTATCGGACCAAAGGGGGCGAGGGGCTTTACAATCTGTTCTTTCGTGCAGACAATACACCCAAGTGGACATTCAAACTGTGTCCAAACCCTTGTGCCAGCCGATAGTTGGATAGACTCTGTGCCCAAATAAACAATCTTGGGCGCCAATTAGAAAAATGACCAAAATCAACCGTCAACCTGAATCGAAACGACCCGCTGGCAGCATGTCCGGGCTCGTGATCGCTGCGATCGGGCTCCAACTCCTTCTTTGCTCAGCAGCCACCGCTGCCCACGCCTGCACAGGCACCATCGACCGCATCGAAAGCTCGGTTGTTCACGCCTTGCGTGAAATCGTCGATCGCCAGATCGCACAAGACCAATCGATCCAAGTCTTCGAGCCAGGATATCGGCTTGCTGATTGTTCATTGACCGCTTCAAACACGGCGAGCATTTTGACATGTTCGCCAACCGCTTCTCTCGCGGGCAACTGGCTTCTTAACTTGCCGCCGCCAATGGGTTAAGAATGGGTTGATCTCCGATCCCCAACGCTTCGGCATACACATAAATATTCATAAACGCACCTTTGCCCGACTTTTCATAGCTTCGGGCAATCGCTCACCGATCCACTTTTAAACGATCGGCCCCTCCACGAAAGAAACCATTCAAATGGCAAGTTCAGAAATTCCTGTTATTGGCAAACTCCTTTCCAAAGTCTTCGGCTCACGAAACGAGCGCGTCGTCAAACGCTACACCACCCGCGTTGATGCCATTGGCACCTTCGAGCCCGAAATGCGGGCATTGACCGATGCCCAACTCAAAGCCAAACTCGACGAGTTCCGCGAACGCTTCGACAATGGCGAAAAGCCCGACGACCTGCTGATCGAGGTCTTCGCAGCTGCCCGCGAAGGCATGGACCGGGCAGTGGGGATCCGCAACATCTTCAACCCAGAAGCCGGGTTCGATCCATCTGTTCTCAACGAGTCGGCTCAAGCTCTCTACAAGCAGGTCAAAGCAGAAGTTGATGCACTCGAACCAGCGAAGGCTGAAGGGCAATACTTGGGGCATCCAAGCGATGTTCCGGCGTTCTTACAGGTCGATATCCCGAATGAAATCTACGAGGCGGTCCGCGAAGCCTATCCAGAATCACGCCCACCTTTCCGTGCCCGGCCGTTCGATGTCCAGCTCATCGGCGGCATGGTGCTGGGCCAAGGCAAGATCGCTGAAATGAAAACCGGTGAAGGTAAAACCATCGTTGGGCCGCTCGCCACCTACATGGCATGTGTCCAACGCCAGCAAGTTCATGTTGTCACGGTGAACGATTATCTCGTCCAGCGCGACCGCGACTGGACCTTCCCGTTCTTCTGCTGGATGGGACTCACCGCGGGTGCCATCCACCCGATGCACATGCAGCCGGAGTCAATGAAACGCGAGATGTACCGATGCGATGTCGTCTACGGCACAACATCCGAGTTCGGGTTCGACTACCTTCGCGATAACATGAAACGCAATGTCGAAGAGCAGGTTCAACGCAAGCGTCAGTTTGCGATTGTTGACGAAGTCGACTCCACGCTGATCGACGAAGCCCGCACGCCTTTGATTATCTCTGGGCAAGCCCATGATGATCAGCCAAGGTATCAACTCGCTGACGAACTCGCCAAGAAACTCGTCGCCGAGCAAAGCCCCTGGCAAGATATCGAAGACCAGGTCACGCTCTGCAAAGAGACCATCAGTGGTTTGGAAGGCGATATCCGCCAGACCCGTGATAAGTCAGAAGTGCCAGCGCTTCAGAAGCGACTCGCCGATGCAGAAGCTGCTCTTCCAGAGCTTGAAACAAAGCGGGATCAGAACATTCAGTTCTATGAACTGGAAATGGATCGCAAGAGCGCGCACCTCACGCATGACGGCATTGCTGAAGCCCAGAAAATGGCTGGCGTCGGATCGTTCTATGTCGACGAGAACATGGATATCCCCCATCTGCTCGAACAAGCCCTTCGCGCCTATGCGGTGTATACCCGCGACAAAGACTACATTGTAATGCCCGTCCCCGATCGCATGACCGGGCGAAACGAGGACACGATTGTTATCGTTGATACAAATACTGGTCGCCCGATGATCGGCCGTCAATGGTCCGATGGCCTGCACCAAGCGGTCGAATGTAAAGAAGGCGTAGACATCAAACCCGAGACCCAGACGGTCGCGTCGGTCACGGTTCAGAACTTCTTTAAGATGTACAAATCGCTCTCGGGCATGACCGGCACCGCCGACACCGAAGCCCAAGAGTTCCACGATATCTACTCGCTCGATGTCGTGTCGATCCCGACCAACAAGCCCATCGCGCGTGCCGATCATGATGACCTGATGTTCCTTCGTGAGAAGGATAAGTGGGAAGCGATCGTCGACGAGATCAAAGAGTTCCACGATGTCGGCAAGCCGATTCTTGTGGGCACCACCAGTGTTGAACGATCAGAGATGATCGCCAAGATGCTTACCCGCAAGTACCAAATTCAGCATTCGGTCCTCAACGCCAAGCAGCACGAACGCGAAGCGGGTGTCGTCGAAGAGGCCGGTCAGCTCGGCGCGGTGATGATCGCGACGAACATGGCTGGTCGAGGCACCGACATCAAGCTCGGCAAGTTCTCTCGCGAAGACTTCATCGAGCATCTGCTCAAGCGTTCATTGGCTTCGAAAACACTCAAGCCAGAGATGAGCGACGAAGAACTCCGTGAAAATGTCTATCGCAAGGCAGCACCATCCATCCTCCCAGGCATCAACAAACGCCAGGCTGAGGAAATGGAATACGAAGAACTCGAACTCGCACTCTTGCGCCATTGGGCCGGCGAATACACCTGGCTCAGCGGCAAGGGCATCGAGAACACCGGGGCGGATGAACTCCGTGAAGAACTTGATAAAAACGGGCGATGCAAGCTCCATCGCTTGCGTTGGTTCGACAATGTCGAAGACCTCGGCGGATTGCATGTCATCGGCACCGAACGCCATGAGTCGCGCCGAATCGATAACCAGCTCCGTGGGCGATCCGGTCGTCAGGGCGATAAAGGCTCGTCACGATTCTTCGTTTCGCTTGAAGATGATCTGATGAAAATGTTCGCTGGCGAAACCACCATGAAGCTTCTTTCCAAGCTGGGAATGAAGGAAGGCGATGCAATCGAGCATCCTTGGTTGTCCAAGAATGTTGAACGCGCCCAGAAGAAGGTCGAAGAACGCAACTTCCAGATGCGTAAGAATATCCTCGAATATGACGAAGTCATGGAGCATCAACGCCAGCGGTTCTATGGCTTGCGCCAAGGAATCCTCGAAGGACGCCAAGTCAAATCGCTCGTCTTCGAATACATCGAAGATGTTGTCGATGATGCGATCAACGAGTATCTCGACTCAGATTTTCCTGCGATGTGTGCTGCGGAGTACGCCCGCGAGAAGCTCGATTGTTCAATCCTCCCAGAGCGGCTCAAAGGCAAAGATGCCAACGAGATGGATGTCACCATTCGCCGACTCGCCAAGCAGGATATCGCTGCATCAATCACTGTAACGCTTGGTGAATACATCCCCGAAGCAAGCTCCGAGTTCCTCATGGAGTTCGATTCTGCCGGGCTGCACAACTGGGCAAAGAACCGCTTTGGTGTCGAAATCGATACCGGCGATCTGCGTGAAAGCGGCCCAGGAAACCGTCGTAAAGTCCAAGAGATGCTCGAAGAAGCAGCGTTTATCAAGATCGATGACGCCAATCTCGACGAGATCCTCCTTTTCGCTGACAAAGACTATGGCGCACAGCGGTTAAGCAAGTGGATCAATACCAAGTTCACCTTCGAAGTGGATACCGACGAGATTATCAAAGCCCGCAACGACGACGAGCTGCGTGTTCGTGACTTGGTCATCGATAAGGCCCAAGCACTCTATCGTGAGCGTGAGACCGCCCTGCCGGTTGATTTCGTCATGCAAAATACCATGAYGATCGCCAAGCAAGATCCGACAGCCGCGTTTGAATCGCTCATCAAATGGGCACACGAGCGTGTAGGGCTTGAGCTTACAATCGATGATATCAAAACAACTCCACCTGCGAAAATCCATCAGATGCTGATGGAAGCGATGGCAGTCGTTGTGAAAAATGACGATCTTGATGGCAAGATCGACGCAGCACTCGCAACAACTTCCGAAGACGAGCTTGATGAATATCTCAAATCTCAGTTCAACCAAGGGGTCACCCCTCGGATGCGCTACCTCGATGATGAAGACCGCGAAGATGCGATCCGGGCACGCGTCGAGACCCTCGATCGCCCAGAGCTTGTCCAGTTCGAGCAGATGGTCCTGATCGAAACACTTGATCAATCATGGAAGGATCATCTGTATGAGATGGACCAGCTCCGAGATTCGATCGGGTTCCGTGCGATCGCACAAACCGATCCAAAGATCGAATACAAGCGTGAGGGGCAGACGATGTTCCTCGATATGATGCGTCATATTCGCGAGAAGGTCACCGATGTCATCTTCAAGGCTCGCCTGGCACCACCACGCCAACAAGCCCCGATGCAACGCCCGCCACAACAGCGTCAGGCACCTGCGGCACAAGCCCCCGCCAAGCGTCCAGCACCGATGGGCAATATCATGGGTTCATCGATCATGGGGCCCGGTTTCTCGCTCTCGCCAAAGCCTCAACAACAGCCAAAGCCCAATCCAGAGCCAAAAAAAGCACCTGAGACCGATTCAGAAGCATGATTCACAGCAAACTCGCTGCATCCGCACCTGATAATGGGCCGTATATACTTGTACGGGACATACACATAGGATTTCGCATATGCTCTGGGAGTGAGAATCACGCCAGACAGGAGACACTCGGCATGAATAGTCCCGATTCCATATATTCCCCTACCCAACGACGGGCTCGCGCAGGGTTTACCCTCGTCGAGATGATCGTTGTGGTCTCGATCATCTCTGTACTCGCCGGGCTTTCAGTGATGGTGGGGACAGCGGTAATCAACTCTGGAAAGAGCAAGGCAACCCTGGGCGTCATCGAAACCCTCGATGAGGCGCTCGTAGTCTATATCAACCAAAAGGGCGATATCCCGCCAGCACTTGTTGAAGTGAAACACGCCGACTTGCCGTCGTCTATCCAAGGGTTGATGCCAATCGATGCTTTCAATGTGAAGCACTCGGCTTTCTTCCCAGCCGTCGATGGGCGAGGAAGCGAAGACGCTTCACGCAACTCAGTCAATATCAACTCGGTCGCCCTCTTCATCGAATCAGTTTCGGTTGTCGCCAAGGCTCAAACCATCCTCAGCAACATCAACCCAGAATATCTCCATAGATATTCCGATGATGAAACACTCCAGCCGTTCATGCTCACCGCGTTCGATGCGTGGGGAAATCCAATCCGCTATGTGCATCCCAAGTTCGACGGGATCATCGAGCAGGATCGTCGAATACTGAGCGATGCTGGCGATTCGATTGACCTTACCGATGAAGGGGAAGGGTTCTTCCTCGATAGCACATTGCCAGTCAACGCAGATACCCGCATTCGACTCARGAATATCAGACGAAATCGGCTGATCAAAGAAGACTTCCCGACCGGCGAACCACCAGCCGATCTTCTCCCAGATTCCGATGGCGGCAAAACGGTTGGCAGCCGACCATACTTCTATTCAGCGGGCCCTGATGGCGATCCATCGACGCTTGATGACAATATCTACTCGATCTCGCCTCAGCATGTTGATCCGGGTGTGCTCTAAGCCACACGAACGAATATCTAAATAAAAAAGCCGCGTCCAAGATGGTGCGGCTTCTTTTATCTTTTATGCTCTTTCTTTGTGCTGATCGCTGATTACGGTGCAGTGCAAGCATCCGTATGGTTTACGAATCGCTCTGGTCTTGAAGTAGATACTCAATGACATCAGTGGCAGTGTATGAGTTTTCGCCAGGCTTGAGGAACCGAGCAATCCCCGCGACATCATCGCCCGAAGTAATCATCGGCTTCTCAAGCCGACCATCTTTCTGGATCTGCCCAAGGTGGATATTGGCCATCAGACTGTTGCACACACATTTGCGTCCAACGGTGTCTTCGATCTTCCCACCCTTTTTCAGGTAGTCCTCAATCGGTTCCGACGGGCATCGCCAGCCGACTTTTCCATTTGGTTTTTTATACGCATGGCGAAGATATCCAAGATCACAAATACGGTCTCGCCCTTCATAGACGCTCTGCACGGAATGGGTGTCATCCATCTCAAGAACCTTGAACGGGAATCCTGTTGGCGAGGCGACCGGATCAGTGAAGACCTGTGCCTTGCCTTCTTTGCTCAGTTCAAGGGCAGCTTCGATCAGTTCAGGAGCGAGCCCGGACTCTTTGCAGTAAGCAAATGCTGTTCCGACTTGTACGCCCGCAGCACCTTGCTCAAGTGCCTCGGTGACTCGTTCAGGCTCAGCGTATGAACCGGCAAGCCAGAACGGGAGCCCGATGTCTCTCATTGCCTGAAGATCACAAATGTCACGATCGCCATAGATCGGTTCGCCTTCAACGCTTAGTTGCATTTTTCCACGCGGCGGAGCATTGTGTCCGCCAGCGGTGGGGCCTTCGATGATGAACCCGTTGACCTTGCCGCTGGACTTGCGCGTGAGCATATTGGCCAATGTAGCCGATGAAACAATCGCAAGGAAATCAGGTCGTCCAATCTCAGGAATCTCACCATCGCAGAATGTGTTGGGATCAAACTCAGAGATATGTTCTTCGCTTCGATCGGCACCTACCACATCAACCCGAAGCTCGACCGGCTCGCCTTTGGCTAAACGATCAAGAATACCAGGGATCGATTTGGGAATACCCGCACCCATCAAGATATGCGTGGCGCCTGCAAGCATGGCACCAAAGATCGAAGGCAGGTTTGGGATCTGGATCTTCTCAAGGAAGTTGACCCCCACAATCCCGTCATGCCCTTCTTTGGCGAGGAAGACCTCGACGAAGTTGGCCGCGACAAGAAGCTCTTCGAGCTGGCGAGACGGGCGTTGTGCAGGCATCGGTTTGGATTTGAACGGCTTGTCCGCCGCTTTACCGCCCTCAATAAAGTACCGATCAATGATCCGCTGAGCGACACCAGGAATCGGGAAACTCGCCAGTGCCCGGCGCATATGCCCGCCAGGATCGCCGACCTGCAATCGCCTCGCCAAGATAACATCAAGCGCGGTCCCTGAGACCACACCGAGCTGCCCGGCTTTAGAGACTGCATTGGCCAAAGACCAGCTGGAGACTCCTGCCCCCATGCCGCCCTGAATGATAATTGGTAGTGGATAGCTGTTCATGAGCGACTGATCTTAGCATGCTTGAGACCCCCGAGCGGGTTTTCTTTGAGCGATTGCAACGATCAAATATGCCGAGGGCAAAGTTTATCAATCTTTGCCCAGAACATGGGTTCATATGCCCAGTTTCTACCTTGCGCAACCGCAATCCATCTGGTATTTGGGATGCAGATAGACCGCTTGTTGAGCGTTTCTCTTATGGACACCCAGCAGCATACAGATTCAGGAACAGGCTGACATCAAAGAAGTTGAGCGTGCCATCACCATTGAGATCGGCAGCCAAATCGCCAGAAGAGAATAGATTCAAGAATGCACTCACATCAAAGAAGTTGAGTTGCCCAAATGGCTCAGCAAAGTCTGGAGTACAACTGGTACCCGATTCAACCACACCCGAGAGCATCAGTGTAAGGGTTTCAACCTCGGTCACGCCAGAGAACAAGCCCCGGTCGTTGTGAACCTGGAAGGTATAGGTCGCTGCAAAGTTGCCTTCTGCCAAATCGACCAGCATGGCATCAAATCCGCTGGTGCCCGCAGGCGCCAATGAACTGACAACTGCAAAGTCGGTGGTCAACTCGGAGGTATCGCCGGTGCTTGAGATCAGTTCTACATCAATCGGGGCACCAAATGCACCGCCTGCTGCGATGTTAAAGAACGAGAATGCTTGAGTGAAGTCACCATCACCGAGGGTGATTGTGCCCAGGTCAAGATTCAGCGTGTTCTGATCAGCGATTCCATCGAACGAGCCGTTGCCTGGGTTGTAGACATCGACATTGACAAAGATGATATCGTCAATATCGTTCGCCCCGTTGCCAGCTCCGCCTTGGGTGGTCACATCGAGGTTGTTCACGGTGAGATCACCACTGAAAGCACCAATGCTGCTGGTAACGCTTGGGTCTACATCAAGCGTGATCATTTCGCTGAGCCCAGCGGTCATCGAGAACGCGTAGTAGCAATCGGTATGTGAAGTCGTGAGCCCTGCCGAAGCAGCAACGGTGTAGTAGGTGCCGTCGTTGCCGCCCTTGTTGAGCGTGAACGCCATCGGGCTGATGGTCTCGCCAACGAGTACGCTCAAGTTGAGATCAATCGTCGATGCGCCATCAGCCGGCTCCAAGTCGCCAAACCAAAGCGTTGTATCGTTCATCTGATCCATAAACACAGACCATACGAACTCTGGATGATCAACAAACGCGTTGCGGTTGTTGGTGCGCCATGCCGGGTTGAGTGAGGCGCTGTAGATCGCATGGTTGCGTCGGCGTTCAAAGGTCGTCGGAACATCAAGATAATGCCAAGCAATATGTGACGCAAGATCGCCCATCTGGTTCCCGCTCGGAACCCCGTTGACCAATGTCAAACCCGAAGAGGCGTAACGAGTCGCGGAGTAGAAAAGCGAACGAGATGTATCGCCCTTGTCGGTATCCCCCGGGAAGTAGAAGGTTCCTAGGCTGCCGAAGTTGCCGGTGGTGGTTGGGTTGCCAAAYGGYTTGTTSCCGCGTGARCTATTRATRCYCGGGTTMSMWGGACGCAGKGCRTGSGGATCACCAAGGTTSCCRCGYGTCGAGTTGCTCGCRCTCCCCGGCTGACGACTCTGAGGCCACACATGCTCACGGTTCCAAGTCTGCCCGCTATCCCAAGTCGCATTGACCGAGACCACATTGTACACCAAGATAATGCGTGATGGGTTGTTGGGATCTTGATCGTGGATCGACGCCGAACTCCGAAAATCACCATAGGCGCGTTGGATGTGCCCCGCGGACATCGCCGAGGTGAGCTGAGACTTGAGCGTTGTGCCCGTACCAGTCGCGTTGCTGTAGTAGCTCGCTGGTGGTGAATACTGATCATCAGCCATAACAAGCGAAGTTGTTCCAGCGAGACCAACGAGCAAAATACCAAACGCAGCGTGTGAACAAGAGTGTTTCAAAGCAATCTCCAGCGATAAAATACAAAACAGTGCCCAGGGATACGAACGGAACCCCTGAAATACAAGACGCTTAGGATAGCCGAAATCATTCGCTATTCCAAGTGCCAACCCACATGAAATGCTCCAAATGGGGTGTTATAGGGTCTATGAACACAGATTCCCTACCTCGTATCTACGGCTCAGATGGTTACTGGATCCAAATCAATCCATGTTCACGCTCGGAAGTTGCTCATCTGATCGCAAATACATCCCAACACTCGGGTCTTCGAGTGCCCGATCAAACTCCTTGAGCGTGTCCTCAATCCGTTTGATAATCGCTGCATAATACAGTTCTGTGTGGAAGAAGTATTTGGCCACATCAGCATCGATCACCGAGACTTTTCCTTTGCCCATCTTGGGTGCATGGAGGGTTTTGCCGATAGAGAAGTTCGAGAGCGAGAGCGCGTCCTCGTCGCCGTTGAGTTGGATGATCTTCTGAAGCATCATCGCGCGTTGAAGCCGAACGATATCCTTGGGGCTTTGAATCAAAATGGTGAACTGATCAATCCCGTTTGCGCTTGGTTGATTCATATCCCACAATAACTGTTGCCAAGTGTCCCGATTCGGACAATCGACCAGAGCAATCTCAGGGATCGGCTCACTGGCGAGGTCCTTCCGATTCATCGAATCGCGGGCGTAGGTATAGGTAATCGCGAGTGCTTTACCGGTATTGCGTTCGAAGAAGCTCTGTGCTTCGATCCCATCGCCAAGCGTAGAAAGGGTATGGTTGAGGAAGCGGACATTGTACCCTTCATATTCTTTGGCTTCGAAGTAGATAATCCGGTCTGCGTCGACCCGCTGATCGACGCCGGTGCGTTTGATGACTTCATAAATCATCCGTTGAATCAAGATCTCTTCACCGGGGATCGTATCGCCCGCGAACTGATCAAACGGCGACATCATCGCGAGTTTAAAGTTGCTCTTGATCAGATCCTTAGCAAGCTCACGATAAATCATCAGCCTCTTGTTCTCGGCCAAGAACCGCAGATCAAACACATCCTCCGCACGAATACGGAACGCATCGCGGAAGAGTTGGTTGCCCGTATTATCAAACATGTCGTCATCGCGTGGCAACGCTCGCGTGATCACCTGATCCTCAGGTAACACATATGGCGTGAGCACAATAATCACTTCACGCTTGGTTGTAGAGGTCGACTCCGAACGGAACGCTGGGCCGATCAAAGGCAGATCACCAAGAAAGGGCACCTTGTCCTTGGTAACCGAACGATCCCGGCTCACCAAGCCACCAATAATAAAGGGCGTTGCATTAGCGATCCGAGCATAAGTCTGCACGCGACGGGTAGAAATCGTCGGGGCCGACGCGAGCAAATCGCCCGCGATCGAACGAATCTCAAGATCTCGCCCGGGGACTTGCGCAGAGACCACCGCATCGATCAGCAGGCTTACCTCGTCGCCGCTCTCGGTAATGCGTGGACGAATATTGAGCAGAATACCGGTGGGGATATATTTAAAGTTGAACGCGACCTTGTTCGAGTTGTTGAGTACACCTTCTTGGCTTGTCGCGATGGGGACATCTTCACCCACACGGATCGTCGCCTGGCGATTGTTCATGGTCAGCACACTCGGACGCGACAGAATCTCAGCTTTGCCATCACGCACCAATGCCCGAACCTTTGCGCCCCAATCGATCGGCACATCGCGCGAGTTGAGCGATGAAAAAGTGACCGTGTCCAAGACCCCAGTAGGATCGAGCGAGCCAAGTAAAAAATCGACAGTGCCCTTTTTAAACGACCATTCAACACCAAGTTCATCAAGCCCAGATTCAGATATTTCGAGTACCATACCTTCGATAAAGACCTGGCGAGCCGGGCGATCAATGTATTCATCAAGGATCGATCGCACAAGGCTAAACTGCTCTGGATGAGCAGGGTGAAAAAGCACCATCAGTTGCGAAGTCGGACCGGCATAAACCTCTGATTCGAGTTCGCTGGCAACGGTTGGTGTAGTTGTTTGACCGAACGAGCCTGTTTTGATAGTAGTTCCACCAACAAGTCCAATTTGCTTATCGGTTGGCGAGGGCATTTTGGTTACCATCGGCAGCTGATTAAACTCAAGGGTTGCAGGCAAGCCTTCGATCGTGGGTGTGGTGTGAATCCCAAGCCCTTTGAGTGCATTGAGCGCACCAGCGGCATTGACATAGCTCAACTGAACAAGTCGGCGGTCGAGATCGGTTTGTGTCAATCCTGTACGCATCTGTTTCACTTGCACAAGCGACGCCTCGACCTGAGGCTGTACGCCTTCAAGATCAGGATTGACGGACACTGTTTTGTCAGCATTGATCACGACGCCTTGCACCCAAAGCTGAGGCAACTGCGAAACATAACTCACAAACCCCAGCCGAAGATAGTCATCGCCACCTTGCGCATTCGTTCGCCGAAGCACCGGACCCGTTCCAACGCCTTGAGGTAAATCGCCCAGCATGAGCCGCTGAGAAGGCAGAGCTACCTGATAGCCGCCCTCGGTTTGGTAGCGCAAACTGATCGATGCGATAAGGTCTTTAATCTCCGACAAACTCATCCGTTCGAGTGAGATCAGCTTGCCCGCATTGGGTGGCATGACCAAAGAGTTCGCGGTTGGAGGATCAGAAATGAATCGATCTTCTCCAACTTCGTTCTCTTGAACTTCTGCTTGGGCAATTCGATCTTGAATTGAGGCAAGCATGCCCGCAGAGATCATCGGGGCATTAATATGATCGAGCGCGTCGGCGATGCGTGCGAACCCATCAACCTCAGGCGTATCGGCAATCATCGTGCCGCCCGAAATCCGAGGCTGCTCCATCTCAATCGTGCGGGTCTGCTGCTGGCTGTGCGTACATCCAATCGCCCAGAGCGATCCGAGCATCGCACCGCCCGCGAGACATATCAACATCGGAGATCTCAATCTCATCACACGCTGTCGGCCGGTTTGTTCTTGTCCCAAATCAAATTGGCTCGCAGCGTTGGTGCTCATGAGTCCTCTTCCTTTTTCTTCCAAGTTGCCCCGTTCGCCTCTTTGGTAGATCCGTCAGTATTGCTAGGTGTCTGAATATACTCCGCAATTGAATCGCCCAAGAGAGGCTCACTGCTCATATCGTCTTCCTTGATGATATCGCATGATTCATCGTGGTCGATCTTCAAATCTTCAAGATGAGACCCGGCCATGAATCCGGTTGAGCCGCCGTATTCCCGAGCAATATAATCGGATGGGCTGCCATCAAAGCACACCCGCCCATCTCTGATACAGATCACCCGATCGACCATATCAAGCAGGTACGCCTCGTGCGTGACCATCAAGATGGTCTTGTCGGTCATAGTCGTCGAGATCGTTTCCATGATCTTGTGCGAAGATTCCCGATCAATCGAAGCGGTTGCTTCGTCAAAGATAAGGATCGATGCATCCTTGAGCAATGCGCGGGCGAGTGTGATCCGTTGTTTCTCGCCGCGTGAGAGTTCGACACCGAACTCAGCAAGGCGAGTCTCATATCCCTTGGGCAAATGGGCGATGACCTCATCAGCCCCGGTCAGCTTACACACATGCTCGACTTCTTCTCGCGAAGCATCTGGTCGCGCATACCGGAGGTTTTCATAGATCGTCGCATTAAACAAGAAGACCTCTTGGAACGCGATCCCGATCGCCGAGCGAATGGTTCCGATTTCAACCTTGGAAGTATCAACGCCGCCAATAGTGATCGAGCCAGAAGTAGGGGAGATAAACCGGGGGAGTAGGTTGATGGTCGTGCTTTTGCCAGATCCACTTGGGCCGGTGATCGCGATCCGTTGCCCAGCCCGTATAGTAAAACTAACATCGGTAAGCACCGGGGTCGCCTCGTCATAAGCAAACCCGACATGATCAAATACAATGTCGCCGCTCATCGTTTCGATCGCTTGTTTCTTCGGATCCGAAGCAAGCACGCCTTCATCAAGAATTGGCTCATCGAGCATGTCGTACACTCGGCTCATGCTCGCCGCAGCCTTGGATGAATGCCCGACCCCGCTGATGATCTCCAGAACCGAAGGGTACAGCATCATGACATAGCCGAAGAACATCATGAACTCCCCGCCCTTCATGTTGCCCTTGATCACCTCAAACGCACCGTAGGCAAGGAGCAGAATAGTCCCAAGCCCAACAAGCAGATCAGCGGTGACTTTCTGTGTGAAGTGATACCGCTGAGATTTTATCTGGCTCTTTCGGCTCTCATCAATCGCATGCTGGAAGGTCGCGCTCTCGCGGGCTTCTGCCGAAAAACCCTTGACGACTTCTATCCCAAGAAACTTCTCAACCACACTGCCATACGCTAGCGACAAGTTTTCTTGTGCTTCCGAGTGGCTCATCTTGATCGGGGCTCTAAACACACGATAAGTCACAAACTGTAACGGCAAGATAATAATCGCAGCCAACGCGAGCCGAATATTCATCACCGAAATCACCACAATCAAAATCTGAAACTTGAGCAGGTTCAAAAGCAACAACGGGAATTTGTCTTGAATAAAAGACTGAATCTTGTAGGTGTCATCCATCACGCGTGCAACGACGCGCCCAGGCTGGTTTGATCTATAAAACTTCAGACTCAGCTGCTGGAGATGATCAAAGAGTTGCTTGCGAAGCGAGAAACAAACATCCTCACTCGTCCGCAGCGCAAGCATTCGGCTCGAATAGAACAAGCCATTGCGAACGATGTAGCTCAAAAACAATCCGAGCAAGATCGCTCCAAGCAAACGCCACTGCCCGCCGAAAGATTCGGAGAGTTCGGATTCAACAAACACATCGTCAATCAAAAGCTTAATCGCAAACGGAGGGGTGAGATCAGTGAGCGCCAAAAGAATCAGCAGGCAGATCACCATAAAAAGCCGGCTCGAGTGAGAACGCAGCAATCCAAAGATTGATCCAGATGGGGACGAACCTTCAAACTGGGTTTCTTCATTTGAACTCATGCATCACTCCAATGCTCGGCCCGGGCCGCTTGATCTGAGCCATAGTCTTGTGCTGAACAGTCATCGTGAGTTGCTCAACCAAACGGACGAGTGTCTTAGGCTGAACGAATCGAAAGGGTGAAGAGCGAGCACGCAACGCATGTGATCAACGCTTCATGATAACTATGGTACAACAGATCGCTCAAGAAGTGGCAGTGTACATGCTCTATCGGCCAATTGCACGCATGAACTTGGAACACAAGGGATGAATTGCAGGCTCTCGACATGTCTGGATCGTGTTCGATATCAAGTGGGTATAAAAAACCGCCCCTGAAAATGTCAGGGGCGGCAGAAGTAGATCAAAGACATGTCTTCATCAGATCGATCGGTTTAGATCGGGCTGGTGACCGGGTCGTTGTCGTCGCCGACATTGGTCCCGCCAGCACCTGGACGACCGCCGCCGCGAGGAACCCCGCCTGGAGTACAGTATCCTGGAGCCCAGATCCCTCGGAAGATGAAGAGGTCAGTAAGATTAATGGCACCGTCAGCATTCAGGTCGGCGAGTGCATTACGGGTGATGTACCAGTCGATATAAATCTGAAGATCAAGTGTATTGACAATGCCATCGCCATTCAGATCCGCAGGGCAACTGGTAGTGAATGGGTTACATCCTTCAAAGATATCTAAACCGACCTTATATCCATAGATCTTGATTCTGAATGCAGAAAGTTCCTTTGCGCTTCGGAACGCACTCCCAGGAATACCGATCTCACCCAATGTGGTGATCATATCAGCACCTGGGTTAGTCATTGGGTCATCGCCGGCTTCGGCTCCTTCGGGGGTTATCTCGTCTGGTCCATAATCGGTGATCTCAATCGACCAAACACCACCAGCTTTTTCACCCCAGTGCTTCCAGGTGAGGAATGGATGCTGATAATAAGCGAAATCATCGCCGCCAACATTGCCAGAGCCAAACCCTTGATCACGATCATCGTCATCAAGGTTTTCGTCATCGGCAGAGCCGGTGGTATTGAGCGTCGTCGGCATCGCCAAGATCGAACGAGTGCCCGATGGGCTTATCATATTGATGTACAGGTCATTGCTGCCTTCGCCCTTAATGCTCAGTTCAACAACAATAGCTTCAACAATGATGTTCTGGCGAACACAGAAGTTGAATAGAGCAGAGCTCGCGAATACGACCATGCCGGATTCGCCTTGGGTTCCGGTTGATCCATCCACCGCGATGAACTCCACCCATTCAGCATCAAGAATTTCTTGATCAACGCGTGGATCGTCTGTATTGGTACCCCCGCCAATATCACCAACAATACCTGAATCAAGCAGGAAGAGCTTGGGAGCACCTGCCCAATCAACAGCCTTCTCTACAGCAAGTTCGGCATCAATCATCCCAAAGCCATAGTTGTCTGAGTGACGGATGGCCTGGTTCACAGTCGTGTCACTGTTGTACAGCCCGCTGTTTGTTTGCCAGAAGTTGCGAGGGAATGGTGGAATAAGGAAAGGGAATGGGGCGTAGTAGATGCGATTGAGATCGTAGTTGGGCCATTTAATATTGTCGGCACGGGTGCTGTCCTGAATGCTCTCGAACAAGATGTGCTGAATATCGCGTAAGGTAAGATCAGGGTTTGCTTCGAGCATCAGTGCGACAATACCACTCGCAATTGCTGGGCCGGTTGTGGTGGCACTGAACGGAGCATCGCCAGCAGCGAATGGAACAAAACCAGAATCACCCGGGTCTGGGTCGTTGAGGTTCGGCACAGTCGTGAGCACGCCACGCAAATCAACATTGTCGTCGGGGTCTGCCTGTGAGAGTGATTGCGCGATATTATTTGTGCCGCCGTAGACAGAGGCAAAGACACTCGTCCCTTGTGCTGCGTAGATATCAAAGTTGCCATCTTCAGCAACCGTATTGATGATCAGCGATCGACGGTTCATGGCAGGTGGATAGTTGTTGGTGCTGCCAGTGATATAGTATGGACCGCTCGTATACGCATTGGTGAGACCAAGAGCCACCACATTTGGTGCTATTTCGAGTTGATCAATCGGCGAAAACGAGTTCGGCGCATCTGGATTCACATCCGTGAAGGTGTATGGATCTGGAAGGAAGTTGATATTTCCATCTCCATCAATTCTCCCAACACCTGTGCCGTAAACATGCACGGTGCCGTTCCCTGATCGCCCAAATCGGATGGAGTTCAAGAATGGGGCCATGACATAATCATTCACATGCCCATTGTTGTAGACCCCACCAGGGAATGTATAATCATCTCCCACTCGGTAAAACTTAATGTCAACATCTTGATTGAGCCAATCGTAGGCTTCAAACTCTATCAGCGGGCTGGCTGTGCCCCAGCGGAAGGTCGAGAGTGTTGCGCCTGGTGCAACACCTTGCCCTGCTTCGGTGTTGCCGCGTTCTGCGCCCACGATACCTGCCCATCCGGTAGTCGCGTAGCCCGGAGGCGTATCCGCATCAAACAGCATCGAAAGGGATAGATCGTATTTATYGACAAGATCGAGATGATCAAGATCAATATGAACATTGAGTCCTGATGCAGGAACACCAACCACGACACCCGCACCGGTGTAACCAAGGGTGTCATAGATAGCGGTTGTGATGTTGTTATCACGATCCGCGAACCCAAGATATCCTCCACTGGCAGGATTGTTGAAGAAGTGCCATTGATCAATAAAATCGGCATCGCCAGAGCCACCACGAGGTGCTTCGGGCTGGATTGGAAGCGAACGAATCCCAATTCCAGATTCAGTCGATTGTGGCCTGTTGCGTGGCAGAATAATTCGTCGACCGTTGGTTTGAGCAGGGCGTTGAATGCTTGCTCGCTCTTGGTCCAGACGAACCGAGCGAACACCGTCTTGCCCGATCATCAGCTTCTGAACCGCGATCGCGGATTCAATATCTGGTGTGTTGACAATAAACGCTGTGCCAGCACTGTCAAGTGTTCGCCCAAGCGAGACACCTTGCAGAGCGTTCCCGATCGCAGTGACCAATGTCTCAAGGGCAGCTTTGTCATTCGAGCGGACAATGAGTCGGCTTGAGTTGATTGTGCCATGATGACCAGCCAAACCAGCTGATGCTGATGCTTTCTGGGTCACTTTAATATCTGTATCTGCGCCTGCTGACGAGATGCCAGCCAAAAGCCCAACACATGCGGTTAGGGCGATCGCGCTCATGCGATGAGAAAACATCGCTGGCATGGCGTTGTTGTAGTGCTTAGGCGTTCCTAAATCCATCATTACTTCTCCTGGGATGGTTGGGAGGGATATCGTCTTGCGTTCTTTATAGAACGATACTCGATCATAGTGGATATGATCTCTGTTCGCACTCTATAAAAGGGAGATCTTTCAGAATCTTGCCCTTTTTTCATGCCCATTGCCCACTCAAGAGTGCACAAATAGCCAAGAACACGCGGTTTCCGTTCGGGTTATTCATCAATACGCACCGGTTTTAGAATCGGTTGCGTGAAACTTAAATGAGGTAAAATAGGTTCACCTGCTATTTATTCCTTCGGCGATGTCATCGAWCKMGGATYAAGAAGRATRTTMARYTYMTCYGSATCAACMARRTTCTGCTCCAAWGCSARCTCRCGSACRGTYTTNCCCTYMNGCAAAKGCYTGATAGGCCAACTTAGACGAAGCGTCGTAACCAATGACAGGAACAAGGCTTGTACACATAGCCAAGCTGCCTTCGATCAGTTCTGCACATCGGTCATGGTCAGGTTCAAGATCTTGGAGCAACTTCGCATTGAAGGTTGTACATGAACCGGTCAAAATCTTGATCGAATCAAGCACATTGGCTGCCATCATCGGCATCGCGACATTGAGATCCAAAAGCGAGCCAATCCCGCCCATGCCACCCATCGTGACAGCAGTATCGTTGCCCACTACCTGACACGCACCCATGACGACCGCTTCACAGATCACCGGGTTCACCTTGCCGGGCATAATGCTCGATCCGGGCTGAACCGCAGGCAGCTTGAGTTCCCCGATCCCACATCGTGGCCCAGACCCAAGCCAGCGGATGTCATTGGCGATCTTGGACATGCTCACCGCGATGGTTTTGAGCAAGCCAGAAACTTCGACAATCCCGTCCTTGGCATGCTGAGCCTCGAAGTGATTGGTCGCTTCACGGAAAGCAATGCCGGTTGCATCGGTGAGATTAGCCGCCACAAGTTGCGAAAACTTGGGATGCGTATTGATCCCGGTGCCGACAGCTGTACCACCAATCGCCAACTCGCCGAGCGTATGGAGCGCACGGTGGAGGCGTTCCTCAGCATGGTGCATCTGCGATGCGTATCCACTAAACTCTTGCCCGAGTCGAATCGGGGTCGCATCTTGAAGATGAGTTCGCCCGATCTTGACCACATCATCCCAAAGCTTCGCTTTGGCATCAAGCTCTTTGGCCAGTGCAGTTACCGCAGGCAGGAGAGATTCCTTAATCGCAACCGCAGCAGCAATGTGCATCGCGGTGGGGAAGGTATCGTTCGAGGACTGCCCCATATTCACATCATCATTGGGATGAATCGCATTCTCGCCTTTGAGATACTCCGCGTTCTTGCTCGAACCCACGGGCGCACCGTTGGCGATACAGACGAGATTCGAGATCACCTCATTGGCGTTCATGTTGGTCGATGTGCCGCTACCGGTCTGGAAGATATCGATCGGGAAATGGCGAGCGATCCCGCCTCGATCGTGCAAGCCTCCCAGGATCGTGTTGCACGCTTCAACAATCGCATCGGCTTTGGGTTGCGAGAGTTTTCCGAGTGCAAGGTTTGCTTTGGCGGTCGCGGCTTTGAGTGTCGCGAAGGCAAGAATCATAGATTCTGGGACAGGAACGCCCGAAATCGGGAAGTTCAGCACCGCGCGTTGGGTCGATGCGCCATACAGCACATCGCTGGGCACAGGCATCTCGCCCATAGAATCCTTCTCGATGCGGGTGGGTTCATTCGTTGATGTGAGGGCTGTGGACACTTGATCCTCCTTGGCTCATTAGCCGAGCCGATCGGTTTGTGGTATGTTCATTTCCATTATAGAGCAGATGAGAACTACAAGCCGGGCAACCGCATCGAATTCCGACCGTACAGTCTGTAGCAACCATATAAGGGATACGCTCGCTATGAAGACCATTCATTTTTCATTCATCCAGTCAATCATCTCGTCACTGATCATCGCTTCGCTCATGCTCTGCACACCAGAGGCATCTGCCCAGGTTGCATCACACCCCGAAGCCACCTCRCCGGTCCCCGAAAATCCATATCTCAAACACACCGATCCCTGGCGATGGGATATCCGCACGCAAATCTTCCTGCGGGCAGGATTTCGATACTACTCCACCTCCCGAGCAACAAAAAACTCGGCTACTGAGCAAACAGAATCAATCTGGTGGGCAATGAAAGATCTCGAAGTCATCTTCCCTGCCGTCCGCCAAGGCGGGTTCTATTGGTCTCCAAACACCGATGTCGAAGCCTCTCTCCGTGCCGGCGATTTTAAACGCGAACAAACACAACAGCGGATGTACACCAAAGACTCCAAAGCCGAGTACACACTCTGGCGATCCGATATCGAAGAAAATGTTCATCAGATCCACCTGATCCACATCTCGCATATTGTGACCGCCGACACGATCTTCGATCACAAAAAAGCTCAGCATCTTCCTTGGCCAAAGGATTGGGACAAGCTCGCGACAGGATTCCTCTCGCCGGTGGTCGATTCCGTCGGCGCAGAGGTCGATGCAGACGCAGCCGACACCATCAAAACCTTGCTCGATTTCTGGGTCGNAAAGAAAGATCCCAAGGGAATCCCCCAACTCGATCTCGTCAAGTTCCTTACCGGCAAGGTCATCGAGCATGTACAAGTCCGCGGGCCAGGCGCCGAGTTCTCAAAGCAGACCATCRACCGAAACTCGCYCCAGTCATTAACCTCATCAACCCCATTCATCACCGGCACCGCATGGGGCGGGTTTGTTGTTCGCCCAGCAAATGTCGTCGCCCGCGATGGTAAAGGCACCAAGCACGATCTCGCAACCCTGCTCACCGCAGTGCTACGCAGCGCAGGCGTACCCGCAAGAACCGTGCTGTGCGTCAATCGAACAAATAGAGATGTACTCGAACGCATGGTCTCGATGGTTGAGTTTGCGATGTATGACCCAGATCGAGACATCACCTTCTGGGTGCCGATTGATGTTGACAAACTCCGACTCAACGGCAAGCGAGCATCACAATACAAACAATGGTGGAACTACTTCGGCACCCATGATCAACTCAACGACTATGTCCCCATCGCATACTACTTCCATCCGCCTGCAAGCTACCGGGCGTACGACCTGCCCGCTCTCTATGGCATGCGATCCTCAAGCGATCTTCCAGAGTATGTGATCCAATCGCTGCTCATCGATCCACAGATGTCACCGATCACGACCACAAAAAAACGGCTACCGAATCAGCCGTGATTGTGTTGAGTTGTAACGAGCTTTTTATTGCGAGTTTAAACCTCGGCAGGCTTTGTGTGGCAAGTATCTTGGATCGGTGCGACGACCTTGAGGATATTGCTGAGCACGCCTCCGAGTGTACCGATCGCATCGATCTCGTGGACGATTGATTGGTCGTAGTGGTTGAGTACCGGGCGTGTTTCTCGTTCGTAGATTTCGAGTCGATTGCGGATGATGTCTTCTTTGGCATCGTCAACACGGTTCTGTTCGAGTGCGCGATTTTGGAGACGGGCGATCATGTCATCTGGGTTGACAGCAGAAAGATGAACAACACCAAGGACATTGATGTATTGTTCCATGAGCGTGGTCTGCGCAACCGTGCGTGGGATGCCGTCGAGAATCAGCAAGTCAGAATATGGCTTGTACATCCCAAGAATCGCTTGGGCATGCACATAAGTATGCCAGAGTTCAAGGGTGACCTCATCAGGAACGAGCTCGCCCTTCGATGAGTATTCAAAGAAGATTTGTCCAAGTTCAGACTCTTTGTCGAGCGAGCGGAACATGTCGCCGGTCGACATATGGAAGTATCCGGGGATACTTCCAAGCAGTGAACCTTGAGTTCCTTTGCCTGCGCCTGGTGCGCCGAAGAGTAATACTGTTTTGAGCCGATCTGCCATAGCAGATTCTCCTGATTGTGTCCCAGTTTCGTTCCCTGATCAACCCGGTGCGTCGCACCGTCCGGTAAGCGGATCAAGCAAGTTGCAGGTCTAGATCATAGGTCGGCAATCCTGAATGCACGCTTCATTGGTTACACTTTCATCTAAGAAAGAAAAACGG
>NVSM01000077.1 GCA_002401225.1 bacterium | reverse complement strand
TGCGATGCGAGGTTCCAGTAGTAATCAACCGCTGGGGTGAGCTTCCAGGATTTGTTCGCATTGCGAGGCGGACTCACCGGATCGGTCAATAGCAGCCCGCGATTGTCTCGGCTATACCCGATGCGTCGAGGGATGAATGCCAAGCGTGTAGTGAGTGCGGTGGAAAATGAATTTGTGAAAAGGATCGCGGTATCGTATTGGCGAGGTCGGATTTTGCTGGCGGTTTTTTTGGTGGCCATCATGCCGTGAGGCGTTGAGGTGTGGAGTTCGTCGAAAAGGGTGTTGCCCGAGAGGAGTTGGTCGATCCCGGGTCGAACGAGCCCGCCGATGAAGATGCCCGGATTCGTCTCACGGAGYCTSCGGATGGTGGGKGTGGCCATCACGACATCGCCTACCCATGAGGGTATCACGATGAGCAGTCGGTTTGGCTTGATCGGTGAAAGCATGATTACATAGTTCCGTTGGCGCTTGGCCAGAGGTTTTTTCCGGTGTGCGATGTGTGCCAGCGGTTGGTGTCGTTGCGGAGTTGGGCCATGAATGCGAGTGCGCCGAGTGTATGAAGATCGAGGGTTGCAGCGATTGACGATTCAGTGGTTTCGATCGAGATGATTCGGATGCCGGTGCGTTCAGCGATTGCGGTTGCGCAAGCTTCGACGGTGCTGCGGATTCGTTCGTCAGCGAGTGGTTGATCAAACTCGTTGATTGCTTTGAGTGTGACGGTTGTTGTTGGATGGGTGGCTTGCTCGTCATCGATATTGAGAATCAAACGGGCGGCGTGTGCAAGATCGGCGATCGGGGAATCGTGCGCGACGCGGATTGTTTGGGCAGCGGGCACGCCGGCGGCGATGGCAGCGTCGAGATCACGCTGCTTGTCGCCGACCATCCAGGATCGGGCAGGGTCAAGATTAAGCTCTTTGCATGCTGCGGTGATCATGCCTGGGTGAGGCTTGCGCCATTCGTGTTCGATGCTGAGATGGGGAACGATGCCGGTCTCTGGGTGGAACGGGCATGAGTACCAGGTGTCGATGAGTTGGTCATCGAAGAGTGCGCGTTCGTCGTCGGCATGTTCTGATTGATGAATGAGATTGCGCATGCGATCGTTGCAGGCATCTACATCGTGCATGTCGCCGCCGGCTCGGGCGACGCCGCCTTGGTTGGTGATGACGACGATGCGGTAGCCGGCATCTTTGAGTGCATGGAGTGCTTCGACAACGCCGGGGAAGAGGAGTGAGAACTCGGGCTTGAGCAGATCGCCCCACTTGACATTTTCCCAAGCCGCGTCGGGGAGATCGGCGTTGCGGTTGATGGTGTCGTCGCGATCAAGGAAGATCGCGGGGCGTGGGGGATTGGGCATAGGTTATGATAGGAATGCAGAACTGCTCGCAATGAAAGCCAGTATACTCTATTGATGATCTGGACTATTGCCTATTGGGTGTTGTTGGTGCTTGGGGTTGTGGTTGGGTTGCGGGCGTTGTTGTGGGATCGCGCGGGGTTTCGTGGCAGGGCGGCGGTGCGTTGCCGGAAGTGTTGGTATGACCTGAGCGATTCGGGTGCGTTGCCGATCACCTGCTCGGAGTGTGGGCACGAGTCGAAGACTCAGCGATCAATGACGCGGGTGCATCGGCATAAGAAGATTGTGATTTTTGGATTGGTGATGGTGTTGGCGGCTCCGACAGTGTTGTTGTTTCATGGATATCGGCAGGGTCGGCTGTTTGTTCATGTGCCGAGCTGGGTGTTGATCGAATCGCTTCCGTATCTTCCATCTCGCCCGCGATTCGGGGGTGGCCAGAGGAATGCGTCATATGCCAGCACCGAGTTGGCATATCGGCTTGGTGGGTACAATGGGCGAGAGWCTTCGCATGAGCRGATTGTGGGCATTATCAACCGAGCAGCCGAGGGGAATGTCTTTGTGACAGCGGGGTCGAAGCGATGGGGGCGGACGACGGGGCAGTGGTTCAATGGGCAAGTTTTTCGCTTTCGTGTCAAGGGGAGTGGGTGGCCGTACGGTGAGACTGGTTGGCAATATCCTGACGGGACGCTCGCCGACGAGGCGTTGATCGGGGCGATTGATCGGATCATGCGTGTGCTCCCGGCGTGGGATGCGCACACGAGATCGGTTTGGCCCGAGGGTGAGGTGATGACGGTCTGGTCGGGGTCGGGGCATTCTCGCTGGCCCGTCAAGGGCGAGCTGATCGAGAGTGCCTCGTTGGTGATTTCTGGGCATCAGGACGAGCCGGAAAATGTTGATATCAGATACTTTGGGGATCATTTTCAACTCAAAGCTCGTGGGCAGGCTGGGGATACGGTTCGGTGCGAAATGGAGCTTCGTTTCCACCGAGTCAGTGGCGACTGGTACTCCAATCCACTTCCAGAGCCTGAACGGACGCAGCGGATTGTTCTTGAGTGGACAATTGCAGAGGGCATTGCAGATGTGATTGAGCTTGTGGACAATGAACAGATCCGCGAGGCGATGATTGTCGAGGTTGTGCCTTCGTTGAGCAGCTCGATTGATGAGTTTGATTTTCAAAACACCACTTGGCTCAGGCCAGCGTTTGTGGGGATTGGCTTTGGGATCAAGATTCAGGTCTATGACGGCGACGAGTTTCTTGCACAGGTTGAGCACCGGTGGATGAGCGGCGACGGCGCACAATATTCTCAAGTCACGACGAGCATGATGGGCACCACGATGGAGCAATATAATGCATATCCGCTCCGAGTTCAAGAGGCGATCAAGAAGGGAACGATGCGGGTGCGGATTGTTGGTGATCCACCCCTTGCGCTTGAGATTTTTGGGGCAAATCGAGTGTGGAACGGGGAGATTGATGTGCTGTATTCTGATGCGGTTCGGTTCGCTGAATCATCAGAGGGGACAGTGGTGCCATAAAAAAGACCCCGCTGCTGCAGGGTCTTGGGTGGTTTGATTGTTAAACCTGTTTATGCGATGGTGACTTTGTCGTCGAGGTAGACATCTTGAATGGCTTGCAAGAGTGCGGCCCCTTCGTTCATTGGGCGTTGGAAGGCTTTGCGACCTGAGATCAGACCCATGCCGCCGGCGCGTTTGTTGATGACGGCKGTGGTSACGGCTTCYTTSARATCGCCTGCGCCGSWTGATGCGCCGCCGGAGTTGATCARTGGKGATCGGCCCATGTAGCAGTTGGCGACYTGGTAKCGGCAGAGRTCRATYGGRTGYCCGCCKYSRCCKTTTTCRTCGCAGCCKGCGAGKTYGGTGTAGATGGAGKTGTCGAACTTGCCGTAGGAGGAATCGCCGGAGTTGAGGGCGCTGTATCCGCCGTTGTTGGTGGGGAGTTTTTGTTTGATGATGTCGGCCTGGATCGTCACACCGAGGTGGTTGGCCTGTGCGGTGAGGTCTGCCGAGGCGTGGTAATCTACGCCGTTGACTTTGAATGCGCTGTTGCGGATGTAGCACCAGAGGACGGTCACCATGCCATATTCGTGTGCTTCGTGGAACATGTCGGCGACATACTGGATCTGCTCTTCGGATTCATCTGAACCAAAGTAGATCGTCGCGCCGACCGCGGCTGCGCCCATTTCCCAGCATTGCTTGATGTTGCCGAAGGGTACTTGGTTGAAGGTATTGGGATAGGTCATCAGTTCGTTGTGATTGAACTTGACGATGTAGGGTATTTTGTGTGCGTATTTGCGGGCGGTTGCGCCGAGCACGCCGAAGGTTGAAGCGACAGCGTTGCATCCGCCTTCGATGGCGAGTTGGATGATTGATTCTGGATCGAAGTAGATTGGGTTTGGTGCGAAGGATGCGCCGGCGGAATGTTCGATGCCTTGGTCCACCGGGAGGATCGAGGTATAGCCGGTGCCCGAGAGGCGCCCGGTGTTGAAGATGCGTTGGAAGTTACCCATTACATTTGGGTTGCGATCGGACATGGCTACGACGCGATCGACGAAGTCTGGACCCGGAAGATTGAGTTGGTCTTTGGAGATCGCGGGGGTGTTGAAGTTGAGCAGTGCGTCATCTTGGAGGGTGGACTGGACATCAATGGTGAGGTTTGACATGGTGTGTTCCCGCGTTTGCGTTTGTGGTGATGGTTACGAAACCTCTTTCTAGCTGTGTTTCAAACGATCGAATCAGCAAGCGAGGCCTTGAGGCATGTTATCCGCATTTTTGGTCAATGTGTGGTTTGGAGGGTGCTATTGGATCGCATTGCGGATGGCTGTGTCGAGTTTTTTGGCCGCGATTGGGGTGGCGAGTTGGGTGAGGAAGTCGGAATAGGCCCGATCGGTCATCGATTCTCGCTCGGCGGGATGATCGAGKRKRTMGSTNGANTNGNGNATKGGANSMKAYTSMTCSANRGTSCTNNGNGCGAGCRWGMYKTTGGNNMTYGAKGRSYKAMSMANNRTCGNGAAYSRKMSGGKWSMYSANCGRKCRSSACNRGCNGKCGNGGYGNKSAKANYAGRAGRSGATCTYGYYSWWKSWTKWTSMMMKSGMGTAYKCGYTWYCGANTSGWWYCGNNSRTGGAGCCCGATTGGGGTTTGGGCGATGGTGCCCAGGTAGTCGGCGTATTGATCGAAGTATCCGAACYGTTTGAGATTGACGCCCTGATCAAGCAAAGGCTTGGCGAATGTGTTTGCCCACTCTTTGTTCTTGCACCCGGTCATCCAGAACTCGAAATCTGATCGGGTGGATTGGAGCTTGGAGATGACATCGGTGATGAAGTCGGATTCGGTGGTGTAGCCGACGGGGTTGTTGGGTGCCCAGATGATGATGTTGAGGCGTTGCGCGTTGGAGACTTTGGGTTCTGCTGATCGCGGTGTGTGAGGGACCCAGATTTTTTCAACATTGTCGTTGTGTTGCAAGCACCATGCTTTGACATATTCATTGCCTGCGATGACAAGGCTTGCAGCCTTTGTGCATTCGACAACATGGTCATGCTCTTTGGGATCGAGAAAATCGGCGTCGTCCATCAAAAAGATGAGCGGGATGTATGGATAGTGGCTCGGATGGTTTTTCCAGGTGCGTGCTTTGAGGAAGAATATAGCATCTGGTTTGAGCAGTTTGCACAGGCGTTTGCGTTGTGTGAGTTCAAGCTGAGGCGGGGCAAGCACGATATCCCACCCGAGGGATTCCATTTCTTTGAGTGCGCCCTGGC
>NVSM01000023.1 GCA_002401225.1 bacterium | reverse complement strand
GTCCACAGCCAACGAGCATCACCCCGCAAACCAAATACATTATTGATCTCAGTTTCATGCTTGAGTATAGAAACTTGTCACCTATCTACCACCCCCGTGCGCAAAATCCCTGCGCTCCACGACTCCCCACTTGAGCCGTCAATCTTCATCGCCCATAATTCCCCCATGCAGATGAACACACAACAAATCAACGACCTCAACTCCCATCGCCTCCCCCGGGCCTCCGGGGCCCCTCTCGGGGTTTACAAAAGTGTCAGCAAAGCCGACGGAGGGGGTCTCCATTCTTCTCCGAACTCTCCCTCTTCCCACTCTTCCCCATTGCCTATTGCCAACTGCCCATTGCCTTCCCCACCTACACTCCCTCATGGTCACGCCAAACAAATCTCAAGTCGAAGCCTTCATCAATCGCTTCCGCCAAGCCAACCCGAGCGACGATCCACAAATCGCCACGCGCAAGATCGACACCGACTACTTCGGCGACTCCCCAAAGATGGCCGACGAACTTCTTGTTCCAATTCTCGAAGGCAAGAAAACCGCAACCTGCGGCGCATTGTGGGAATGGGAACACGAAAAGGAAACGCCGCTCGAGCCCGGCTACCTGGCTGCCATCATCGACGGCTCTGGCAACGCCCGCTGCATCATCGAGACCGTGTCCGTTGTGCTTACGCCATACAATGAGGTTGATGCAAAGTTTGCGTTTGACGAAGGCGAAGGCGACCGAACGCTTGAACACTGGCGCAAAGTTCATTGGGAGTTCTTTTCGAGAACACTGCCTCGGATTGGCAAAGAGCCAAGCCAAGACATGCCTTTGCTATGCGAGCGGTTCCGTGTGATTTACCGTGAAGAAACCTGCTGAACCTGCCGGGGCACGGTTCGATAGTTTCTGTGTAAGATCATCAAAAAGTGTTATATAACACAGTCGTTTTACTATTATTGGCTCTTTGCTTCTTATTTGTTTGACTCATTTGCTCGCATCATGTACGCTCTTTGGGTCGTGTAACCAGCAACACAACTCGATCACCGGAGAACTGTCATGAAACTCAGAACACTCATTCTCGCTAGCTGCCTCTTCTCTGGAGGCTTAACCTATGGACAGGTTTTTGAAGATGTGATCACAGATGATCTTGTCCAGGAAGACGCGAGGTTTGGATCGGCATTAGACACCGATGGCGAATGGATGGCGGTCGGCTCGCAAGATYGGGATGATCACGACCAGAAGCCCGATAGTCTTTTTAATATTGGCTTAGTGAGCTTGTTTAAGCAGATCAATAACGAATGGGTCTTCCAAACAAGTGTCCATCCTGAGTTCCGTGAATCACAAATATCAGGTTGGTATGCATCAAGTGTCTCTTTATGGAATGGCTATTTGTTTGTCGGTTCGCCATTAGCTGATCCAATTACAGACCGTAACTCATCGCAAGACGCATCGGGCGGTGATATTCTTCGCTCAGGTCGGGTGCGTGTGTATCACATTGACGCTGGCGGATCTGAAAACTGGGGGCTCGTACAAATCATCGAAACTCCAGATCCTACACATAACGCTCGCTTTGGCACTGCCCTCGATAGCATTGATGACCTGCTTGTTATTGGCGAAACACGGTACAACGGGAACGAAGGGCGAACGCATATTTACAAACTTGATGACGCTTCAGATACTTGGCAACCAAACTCCATTTTGTACCCCATCGAAGAATGCCATACCCTATCACGCCGATTTGGTAGCTCGGTTGCCATTGAGCGAAACGGGGAATCCGAATACTCAATGATTGTCGGCTCCCCGGGGTCTCGATTTAGACGCAACTGTCCCGGTGACAATCCGACTGAGTGGCAGCAACAGGTAGGCGCGGTCCATTTTTACCGCACACTCAATGGCACATGGAATGATCTGAATGTCATTCCAAACCCTCGCTTCAATGGGATCTTTGGTGAGGGTGAGCAGTTCGGCTCGACCGTTGATCTGAGTAATGGCTACGCCGTCGCGAGCGCTCCAGAAGAAGGCGAATGGATCTTCAACGACGACCATACCAATGCTTTCTATTCTCGGCATGGCGAAATAACAATCTTCGAGTACAACCCTGTGATCAATCAATGGGAAACACAACAAGAGTTCTTCCCTTTCCATCGCTCTGATATCCAAAAAAGTTTCGGAGCAGGCTTAGTCATCCAAAACGATCTTGTGATCGCCTCGGCTCGAAACGGMAATCATATCATRGTGTACGGCCGRCACAGYGGCGGCGGATACAACACCTGGGGCGAAGTGGCGTCGCTCCCAGTGCCCGATTCGGTTGGGATTTCACCGAATGTTACGGGCCGAATAAGCCTACTCGATGAATATGCCTACATCGGAGCCCCGGGCACCGACATTGGAGGCGCAGTGGTCTCCCTAAATCTACAGGCCTTCGCTTGCCGAGTTGATCTCAATCGTGATACAGTGTTGAACTTCGGTGATGTATCGATTTTTCTCGACGCATATTTGGCTCATGATCGGACAGGAGATTTCAACGGCGATGGATATTGGAACTTCTTTGATTTGACAGACTTCATCGACGCGGTAGTCGCAGGCTGTCCATAGGCATCTTGGTTTAGCCATTTCTAGCAATAATCTATAGACGATGAAGCAATCACCAGRTTACTTCATCGTCTTGTCTTGAATTATACACCTCACCAGTTGTCTTCGATAACCCAAAACTCCCCGCCTATTGAGGGGATTCACGGGGCTTTCTTCGTTTGAAAACTACGCTGCTTATTCAGCAATCGTCAGAAAGAGTCGATTTATARACAGACTATGGCCCTCTAGAGAATCAAAGCGAAAAGGTTGTGTTCATGAAATCATCTCTCCTATTGATCGCAATGTGTTTCATTTCTACCTACGGATACGGGGAAGAGCCATTGAACAGAGTCGTAGAAACTGCTGATATCGAACGGGCAACCGTTCGTGCTCTCTACATACCTTTGGCCGATCACTATGCGGGAATAGTTGCGTATGAGAAATATCGGGATCAGATGATCCATGCGGATTATCAGATTGAGCGGATGCGGAGTTGGCCTTTGTTGCGGAGCTACTTTATGGCTGGCGATGTGGAGATGGCGTTCATCATCTGCCCGCAAGCGATGGACATGTTTCTCGAACAGCCGAACTTTCGTTGGATAAGCTTGATGCATCGCGATGGAAATGCGATGGCGATCAATGACTTGCTCAATGCGATTGCTGATCTTCCTGAATCGAGAGGCGACCGTTTGCCTGATGGATCTGTAATTGCTGCACTCAAGTCGGAATATAAAAAAACTGGCAAGGCGATTGTGTGTGCGGTCCCGTCACTCCATGCAACACATACGGTTGTGCTGTATAAGTATTTGCGGGATCATGGTCTCATTCTTGATCTTGATCGTGGAGATAAGGCGCATGTTCGTGCGATCGAAGTTTCTCCAGCGAAGTCTCCTGCTTTTTTGAAGAAGAAGAATGCACAATCATTGCCTGCGGTCTTTGAACAATCATTGCCTTGGGCGGATGTTGTTGAAACACAAAGCTATGGACATGTGGCCTGGTATTCGAAGGATGTCATGCCTTGGCCCAACGGGCATGTTGAGTGTATTGCGATCGCCAGCGACCAAGCAATCGCCGAGAAGAATGACGCGATCAGAGAGGTGATCTATTACATTCATCTGGCTGGATTGGATATTGAAAGAGCTCGGGCTGAGGGGGGCGAATCGATGCGTGAGATATCAGATATGATCCGACGGCATATTCCTGAGCACAACGAAGAGGCGATTGTGCAGAGCTTAAGAGCAGATCTCAATGTGATCAACTACAAGAACTTGAACCTAGATATCCCAGGTCTCAAGATGAWTATGGRTTATGCTGTGGAAGGCGGGATTCTGGACTCGGTTATTGATCTAGAGGCGTTTGCTGATGATCAGTTCTCAACAACAATCACTGCAAACTCGACATATGTCGAGGCGAGTTCTCCCAGTGAGACTGAATGAATAGAGATATGAAATGGAYTTTAGCACAGGGCGAGATGCCCTCGATAACAATTTGAATATCATGCCTAAGAAGTATTGCTGTGGTTTGAAACGCAAGCTACTGGTGTGGTTATTGCTGGTCGCGATGGTTCCTTTGATGCTGATGAGTGTGTTGAGCTATAGAACAGCAAAGAATAGCTTGCAAAAAGCATCTACTGATTCGCTCTCGGCGCGGGTGCATGATAACGCTGCGTTTATTGAGAACTGGTTTAGATATCGTGTTTTGGACCTTGAATCACAGGCAATGAGTCAAAACTCAACCGCATTTATGCTCGAGTTACACGAGTCATTTACTTCAAGTGGAGAGAATCTTAAGGACTATGTTAAGACTTATCAATGGAATAGGATTGTTCATGATCGGAGCGAAGATCTCAAAAACTTCCAGAGGATGTATGGCTATTACGATGTTTTCCTGATCAATATGGATGGGGACATTCTGTATACAAACTCTCGGGAGGATGATCTTGGCCGTAATCTGACGACTGGGCCGCTTTCTCACACCAAGTTTGCTCAAGCATTTCGAGCGACTGCTGAGACTGGACAATCTCGGTTTTCTGATCTTGAACGACATGATCCTTCGCAATCCAAAATTGCGGGATTTTTAACGACGATTATTTTCAATGAGGATGGCGATAAAATTGGTGTCTTTGCCCTTCAGCTTTCACCTGAACAAATTCAGCTCACTATGCGTGGAACAGATCAGGCAGAGCAGACCGAGACGACCTACATCATCGGCATGAACTCGACACACGACAAGGTTACGCTTCGCACGAGTTCGGAGAACAATCTGAATGCATTTGATCAAGTGGTTGATAATCCGCAAACTCGTCTTTGGCTTACAAATACCCGTGATACGACAGACCTGATGGACGGAGAACGAGCTTCGCTTTACTCAACAGCAACGCATGGTGAAGTGATTGGTATTCACCATAGCCTTGATATCGCGGGGGCTCAATGGGGAATCATTGCTGAGATTCCGACTGATGTTGCATTTGCGGCGTCGAACAAACTCTGGCGAATGATGGCGGGCATCTTCACTGTGACTTGTGTTCTTGTGCTGCTCATTGCGAGCAGTATTACCAGGCGAATCGTTGAGCCGATCATTCGCTTGTCGCAGTTCGCTCAACTTGTTTCTGAAGGCGATCTGGATCAGGCTTGCCCTGTGACGACAGGAGATGAGATTGGTGGATTGACCGAATCGTTCAACTCGATGGTTGTGAATCTTCGTAAGTTGTTTGCAAACTTACAGTTTCAGAAGTATGCGCTTGACCAACACGCAATCGTAACGATCACTGATATCAAGGGGAATATCACTTATGCGAACGATAAGTTTGTTGAACTGAGCGGCTATTCTCGGGAGGAATTGCTCGGGAAGAATCATCGGCTCATCCAGAGCGACGAGCATAGCCCTGAGTTTTTTAGGAACATGTGGAAAACGATTGCGAGCAAGAAGGTCTGGTCGGGCGAGATTAAAAATATTGCCAAGGATGGAAAGCATTATTGGGTGCATTCGACGATTGTGCCGTTCTTGGATGAGGCTGGTAGAATTACGCATTATGTTGCCATTCGGACAGACATTTCGGTCTCTAAAAACTCGGAGACAATGCTCCAAGAGGCGCATGATTCGCTGATGGAACAACGCAATGAGCTTGTTCAAATGACACAGGAACTTGAGCTTGCCCGCGAAGAGGCTGTAGAAGGGAGCCAGGCAAAGAGTGAGTTCTTGGCGAATATGAGTCATGAGATACGGACGCCGATGACTGCTATCTTGGGCTTTACAGGCATCATTGCGGAGAATGTGACCTCGCCGATCAATATTGATGCGATCAATACGGTTCAAAAGAATGGCGAGTACCTTTTGAACATCATCAATGACATTTTGGATTTGTCTAAGATCGAAGCTGGCAAGTCAACTATTGAACAGATTGAGTTTCATCCATATTCGGTGATCCGTGAGGCGGTGACACTGGTTGACCTACGAGCCTGTAATAAGGGGTTGACGATTGAACTTGTTATTGATGGCGCATTGCCTGAAACAATTTCAAGTGATCCGACAAGGCTTCGGCAGATCCTTATTAACTTGCTTGGTAACTCCATCAAGTTTACTGAGAAGGGGCTCGTGATTCTTCGGGTGAGTACGCTTCATGAAGATGGTGAAGATTATCTTCAGTTTGATGTGATTGATCAAGGGCTTGGGATGACCCCGAAGCAAACCGAGAAACTCTTCCAGCCGTTTGTTCAATCTGATGGTTCGACAACGCGAAAGTATGGCGGGACCGGGCTTGGGCTTACGATCAGTAAACATTTTACCGAGATGCTTGGTGGACGGCTGACCCTTGAAGCTTCAGAGCTTCATGTGGGTTCACACTTCCGCTTTACGATCCGTACGGGCTCATTGATTGATGTTAAGATGCTTGATGATCCGGCTGCGAGTCTTGAATCAAAGGCCGGCGTGGAATCTGAGTCGAATATTGATTTGAATGGTTATCGCTTGCTGCTTGTTGAAGATGGTGTTGACAATCAAAAGCTCATCACATTTATTCTGAAGAAGGTAGGTGCTCAAATCACCATTGCTGAGAATGGATTGATCGGCTTTGATATGGCGATTGATGCAAAAGAGAATGGTGAGGCTTTCGACTGTATTCTGATGGATATGCAGATGCCGGTGATGAGTGGATATGAAGCGACCGCAGCATTGCGTGAAGAAGGGTACACTGGTGCGATAATTGCACTGACAGCGAATGCCATGGAGGGCGATCGGACRAAGTGTATCGAATCTGGATGCGATGCCTTTGCGACCAAGCCGATTAACCGAGTCGAACTGATCAATCAGATACTTCAGACGACATCTTCTCGACGAAGAGCCGCTTAGAACTTGATGAGATTGTCAACTTAGAATCAGCTCTTCGGTGCCGGTTTTACTCGTTGGAACTTGCTTCGCCATAGGCTCATAGGGAGAAGCCCGATGCCCATGAGTACAAGTTGGCTCAGGACGAACATGGCGATCCAGAAGACTGCGGATTGTGTGAAGCCGTAGGAATGGAGACCGACTCCGAGCATGTTTGTACCGAACCATGACCACGCGGTGACGATGTTGCAGCTGATTGCAAGAACAACTACACCACGATCTTTGACCATGCCTCCCCACCGTGCGTGGAGAATGAGTAGGTTCATCAGGACGATGAGGGCGGCACCGTTTTCTTTGGCGTCCCAGCCCCAGAAGCGACCCCAAGATTGGTCGGCCCAGATTCCGCCGAGGACTGTTCCTACGAACGATGTGAGTGTTGCGAAGCAGATTATGCCGTAGACCATTTTGGTAAGTGACTTCCCTCGTTCGTGGTCGAGGGTTTTTGTGAAGACTCCGAGCAGGACATACGAGATTCCGAGGAATCCGGCGAAGAAGGTTGCGGAGTAGCCGATGGTGACGACGACGACATGGGTTGCGAGCCAGAAGTTTGAGTCGAGAACGGCCTGCATCATGCCCATTGTATCATTTGAGCCCCCGAGGTTGTGGGCGATGATGAGTGTACCAAAGCCGATGACGGAAGCCATGATGCCGCCGAGACCGATCTTCATTTGGCGATCAATGATGAGTCCGAGGATGGCCCCGAACCAACCAATGAATACCGCGGATGAATAGAGATTGGTGATTGGCGGTCGGCCTTGGAGATACACTCGGCTTGTGATGCCGATGGTTTGGACGACAAAAGCAACCACGATAAGTGCGGTCATGGAGTTGAGAAGAGCTCTTGTGAGTTCTTTCTTTGATGAGAGCTGGCTTGAGAGGAGCCCGAAGCAACCAAAGAGAAAGGCCATGACATAGAGGACGAGTGCTGTGTAGAAGGGTTGCACATAGTTAAAGATCACTTCATAGCGTGATTTTTTGGCGACATACCCGAGTTCGTTATCGATTTGTTGAGTGAACTGTGCAATTTGCTCGTTGAATGCGAGCACTTCGTTGTCGCGGTAGCTCTGGAGAATATTGAGGAGTGCGCGTGCGTCGGGGTCGTCTGGGTTCAAGCTGAGGGTTTCGACGAATGGTCGCCAGTCTTCGCCAGAAGAGATTGGCGGAACAAGGTATGGCATTTCGAGTTGTGTGAGCCTGCTAAAGAGCATCATGCGTTCGTTGAGGACGAGGATGGCGCGTTGGAATGGATCGCGTGCCTTTGCCTTTGTTTGGCTCGCACGGATGGCCTGGTTGTTTATCTCTTCACTTGCAGTAAGAACTTCTTCAAATGAGAATCGAGTCCGTTTTTCTGCATCAAGTTTGAGCATCGCGAGTACATCTGGATGATCAATTCGAAAAACATTCCTTTGGATGGCTTGTTTCGGATTCGTGATGAGTTCGATGTACCATTCGATGGCGGTGAACTTTTTATCGTCTGTGCGCATGGACTGTCGGCCGCTAATGCTCATGAGGCTGTTGCGTGCGACGGTATCGAGTGGTTTTGTTCGCCCATTTGCAGAAACGGGGAGTTGGCGGAATGCTTCGAGGTTGAACTGGCTATCAACTGTATCTGGCGAAGCGAGTTTTTGACCAACTGAAAGGATCGCGAGAACGAAGACAATCCAGGGGAGGTATTTGAGTGCGTTTTTCATCGTACGCTCCGTTTCAGTGTTGGTACAAGGCGGATGCCGAAGTGGATGAGCATGCCGAGGGTAACTACGGAGCATGAAACATAGGGGATGATCCAGCCCGGATTTTTAACGACCTGAAGAACTGTTCCTGCATCCCCTTGTAAGAATGATGCTTGGTAGAAGGTTTCGCCAGCGTGGCGGAGAGGATGGTTCATGTAGATGAGGACTTCACGATCGACATTGCGGGCGGTATCGACGAGTTGGACTTGGCTTGAATAGTTTCTTGCCATTTGGGTGCCGGTGAAGAGGTCGTGCTTGAAGTCGACAAGATGGAGCGAGTAGGGCTTGTAGGTTCTTTTAAATCGCAGGTTCAACCAGTAGGTGCGATCGTCGATGGTGACGGCTTGGGGGCGATCGAGATGAACAGAGAGAAGATAGGTCCCGATTTTCGTGTTGCCGTCATGAATCGTGACATAAGCCGAGGGTACATCGACATTGGCACCATCTACGCCGTTGGCTCGGGGGAGCGGGATTGCAGCGAGTTCGCTTGCTGCCCCCGTATCGGCGAGCCCTTTGCGTTCTGGCGGGGTCTGCATTGGACCGAGGATTTGGGAGTTGGGGAGCCATTCGATCACATTGATAGTGAATGGGAAGAGGGAGTTGGTGATGGTTTCGCCGGTATCTAAGAACCGTCGAGGGATAACGGTGACTAGGTCATTGTTGAGATCGGAGGCATCGACAATCGAGAGTTCTGATGTTCTGATGTCTTCGACGAAGTTGACTGTTTGACCTTCTGGGATGGTCATGTTGCCTTCTTCAGCAGCGAAGCCGGTGACAAACTCGCCCGCGAGGAGGAGGATCACACCGAGGTGGGTGATGATCATGCCGCTGCGTTTCCATTTGAGTTTGAAGCGAACGGTATGAGCAGCGATCAGGTTGACGAGCATTGCTACGCCGAGGGTAAGCCCGCCGGGGAACCAGATTGCTCCGGGAACTTTGGCGATATCTTTGGGAACAAAGATTTGGAGTTCTATGGTGACGACGAGCGACCGGAAATATTGATCGACAACCGTCCAGATTCCGGTGTTTACTTGGGCGAGTGTGCCTGCGAAGATAAGGAAGATTGAGAGCGCGAAGATCACGACTGTAAGCTTGAGTGATGCGATCGGTTTAAGAAGTTTCTTTAGGCTGCTGTTAACGAGGCTCATGGTTGATCCTGACTGGCGATCCCTGCGCCGATGACAAAGGCTTTGAAGCGTTCAATCTCTGGAGTTGTTTGTTCGAGCGAACCTGTTAGTTTGAAGAAGAGTGTTTGGCCACCGATGGGGACGATGCCTGCCATGATGCGGGAAGCGTTCTCGTCTGAGACCAGATCAACAATAAGGGCTTCGTTGCCGAGATCTTCGATTGGTTGGTCGGACATCGAATCGACCATGTCCATACCGAGTTGCCCTCTCCAGCGGTTGATATTGCTGAGGTAGCCCCCGCCTTGGCCGCCGAGGGTTGTAAGGGTGATTCGTGCGCCTGAGTCGGATTTGAAAGCGGCCATCAGTATTGATGAAGCGTTTTTTTCTGCTTTCCATTCTTCGGGGGGGAGCCAATCGATTGGCGGTGTGTTGTCTATTTGTTGAGGCTCACTCTGGGATTCATTGCCGTGATTATGTGTTGAATCATGAAGATGGAATGAGGCGGAGAAGGCGACGAGGTCAGTCTTGATTTGTTCGACGGTTTCTGCTGGGCCAATGACTTTGGCGAACCATGTTTTGCCGTCGCCTACATCGATGATCGAGCCGATGAGCCTGCTGGATTCGCCCGCGAGATCCACAATGATGACATTGACGCCTTCGAGGCGTTGGATTGATTCGTTGATCGTTTGTTCGTTGCTCGATGGGAGCCCGACTTGTCCTTCCCACCTGTTGACATTGGCGATGAGCCCGCCGACATCGCCGGGGAATGCGGTGACTGCGACATCGAGACCTTGAGAAGTTTCGAAGGTTGCGAGTCGCATTTGAACGGTGGTTTCAACTTCTTGCCATGCGTCTGGAACAATCCAAGTGACTTCTTGCTTGGGGGCAGAAGATGGTTCTTGGGTGGATGCTGCGACGACTTGTTCTTTGGGGACGCTGTAGGAGTGAATTTCTTCACGCTTACATCCGGTGATCATCGTCGAGATCATTGCTGAGGATATAGACCCTATCAACACTGCTCGCGATGCGAGTTTGGTTGATCCATTCATGCGTGTTCGTCGAGGCTTCATCGATGAATCTCCTGCCAACATTGAGCGATCGACCGATTTGGTGAATCGCTCGGCAATACTAGGGGGCAATGCGACTCGGGGCTACATTTCGGACCGATGTATCTGAAGTAAACGCCGGGCCTAGTTAATGTATCGGCGAAAGAATGTACCTGTCGAGAATACTCCACCATCACGGAGAAGTCACGAGGGCTTGTCGACGCGCATTGATTGGATCACCTATGATTTTTCATGGACAACTCCAAGAATGCAAGCGTGCCGGATATGGGTCTCTATACGGGTGATCCGATTCGGATAGCTGGTGAGATCGCATCTCGGTATATAGATGATGATGTACGGAATCCGGTGAACCCGTTTCGATCGCCGGCAGAGCTTGAGGACTGCCTTGATCTTGATATTCGTGAAGATGGCGAGCCGATGGAGCAGGTGATGGGTGCGCTTGAAAACCTGGCATCGGCGACCCCTCGGACGACGAGTACTCGGTTTTATAACCAGTTGTTTAGTGGTCGCGATCCGATCGCGACCGCTGCCGATATGCTCTCGCCGGTGATTAATAGCTCGATGTATACTTTTAAGGCTGCTGGCCCGATGGCGATGATCGAGCGGATCGTGATTGGTCGGATGGCCAATGCCCTTGGATTTGGGGAGAAGGCTGAAGGGCTCTTTACACCTGGCGGCTCAATCTCGAACTTGTTGGCACTGCTTATTGGTCGAAATATGGCTTGCCCGGAGTTTCGAAATAAAGGGAGCATGGGTAAGACCATGACTTGTTATGCGTCTGCCGATGCCCATTATTCGATTATGAAGAACGCTGGGATTGTTGGGATTGGGCGGGAGAATGCTCGAAAGATCCCGACCGATGAGGCTGGAAGAGTTCGACCTGATCTTTTACGACAGGCGATCGAGACTGATCTTCGAGATGGATGTGTCCCATGCTGTGTGATTGCAACCGCTGGCACGACGGTGATGGGGTCTTTTGATCCGATTGTTGAGATGGGGAAAATTGCCCGAGAGTTTGGCATTTGGTTCCATGTGGATGCGAGCTTTGGGGGGACGGCTGTATTGAGCCCCAAGCATGTGCACCTGATGGAAGGTGTAGAACATGCAGATTCTGCGGCTTGGAATCCGCACAAGGTGATGRGTGTGCCATTGAGTGCTGCGGGGTTTATCACGCGTGAACCGGAGTATCTTCGCCGGAGTTTGGATGAGACTGCTGATTATTTGTTCCAGGCGGATGATGATTTATACAACCCGGGGACTCGATCGATCCAATGCGGTCGGCGGAACGATGCGCTCAAGGTTTGGGCAGCATGGAAGCACCACGGTGACACTGGGTATTGTCAACGGATTGAGCATTTGATGGAGTTGACGCAGTATTGCGCACGGAAGATTGATGACGATAATCGGTTTGTGCTTTCTTGTGAGCCTGCGTATGTGAATGTGTGCTTTGAGGTGAAGGGGAAATGTAGCCGATCGATTTGTGATTTGTTACGCGAGCGCAATGAGATGCTTGTTGGGCATGCGGTGGTTGATGGGCGACGGATTATTCGAGTTCCGATTGTTAATGGCGCGCTGACATATGCTGACATCGATGAGATGCTTGCGTTGATACTTGGTGCAGGCGAGTTGCTTCCTGCTGGCGATAATGCTGAGAAATAATTTAGGGCTTGAAGAGCAGTTTTAACCATTCCCAAAGCAAGCGAGCCAAGAAGTAGGCGGATGCGATACCGGTCGCAAAGAAGATGAACGGCCCTGAGACAGTGAGCCATTGGGGATTGGCGAGGCCTTCAAATCGGTATACCGCAGTTATTGTGCCCGCAGTTGTGAGCCAAACGACCAAGGCGCCGACTGAGATATTGAAGCCGATGATGTTGTTCCTGAATCGATTTGAATCAAGATTGCAAGGCGTGGTTGTTTTGCCTTCTTGTCGTTCGATCAATATCCAAGTGATCGCTGCAAAGAGGACCATTGCGTCGATACCGATTTCGGCCCCCATCGCGTGCCCCATGACAACGGTTGTGCCGTGAATGAGGGCGTTGATTGGTGGGATTGAGATGAAGATTGAAGTTGCGAGGATGAATGCTGTCCACCACTTGGCCGCAGTCAGGAAGAGTTGAACCGAACAGGGTGTTGAGAGTTTCTTTGCTTTGACCATCGCAGCGATATCCCAAACAACACGGGTAAGAAGCACGATCTCGGTCATTGAGATGACAAAGCTGATCTGCTTCACGATGGTGCTTTGTGGGAGGTGGTAGGTATGGTGGGCGAAGTTTGTGAATGAGTTGAGGAGCCCCACTGCGAAGAGTGCGTAGGCGAGTCGGCAGTGTGCGTAGGAATCGTTCTTGCTGATTTTGGTTGCGATGTAGTAGAGCGTGCCGTAGACGAGGAGGTTAAAGCTGCCGACGAGCGTGCCGGTTGCTTTCCATTGGAGTTGCATATCAACGATTGGATTGGCGAAGATTCCAGGGAGAAGCCAGGCGTGCTGCTCTATGAATGTGTAGATAAAAAAGAGAAGCCCGATACTCCACATCGTGACATGCATTGGTTTACAAAGAATACCTTTGCGTACATGTGCGAAAAAGTTCCAGCAGCAGAGAAGCCAACCGAGAATGATTGGGATGGAGAAAATCGGATGGAAGCCCATGTATTCTCGCCCGGAAAAGAACCCGAGAGCAAGGGTGACAAGGATTCCTACTCCTGCGATCATCCAGAGAACAAACTGTACGCGTAGCCTGAGCCGTTCGGCGGGCTGGATTGCTGGAGCGACATCTTCGAGGTAGCGGTGGATGACCGAGATTCCTGCGAGGATAATGAAGACGACAGCGAAAGTAGTATGGATTGGACGGAGGGATGTGAAGTTGATCCCGAGCTTTTGGATGATTGGTGCCAAAGCGGGTATGTAGTAGGCCACGCCAAGGACGCCCGCGATCAGGGCGATGGAAAGCGAGACAATGGCCCCGCGCATATAGGTGAGGGTTACTCGGCTTCGCAACAATTCGGTTTGATGATGATCTTCATCTACGCTCATTCTTCAAACTCCCACCAAGGAAGTGATGCCCAGAATGGAGATGGCTCCGATTCGATTTTTTCGAGTATTGATGCTCTGTGCTGAGCGATGTAGGTAATGAAGGCTTGTACCTTTGCGCGTTCATCTGGTGTGAGGGTTGGGCGAGGCATTTTGGGAAGTCGGCCGTATTCGAGCACATGATCGAGATCAGCAGATGAGAGCAAGGTTGCAGAATGGGTAAGGTCTGGCGCACCAATGGAAGAGTTTGCGAAGAGGACATGGCAAGATTGGCAGTTTTGCGATTGGAAGATCTCGAAGCCGGCAGTTGCGATATGATTGTTTGACTCGTGGAGTGCGTTGCCGACAGCGATATTGGCTGGGGAAGTGCGAGCCTCTTTGGGGTTTGCGGTCTTGATGAGATTCGGGTTTCGCGCCTGACCGATTCCAGTTTGGTTCATGGCGACGAGAAAAGCCCAGAGGGAGTCGGTTTGATCTTGGTCGAAATCAAACGCGGGCATTTGCCCTTGTCCGAGGACGAGTTGGGACTCGAGTTGGGACTGGTTGAGTCGTTGGGCTGCGTTGGTGAGATCTGGGCCGAGAAAGCCACCGAAGCCGTAGAGTTGATGACAGGCTTGGCAGTTGTTTTGTAGCCACACTTGTCGCCCTGCACTTTGCTGATGATTCAGTGGGGTTGTTTGGGTTGAATCTGTATAGACAAGATAGGTTTGAAGAACAAAAGCAAGTGCGAGAATAGAAATGAATGCACCCTTGAGGCCTGGATGGCATCGCGCGTTCCAGTAGTTGGGGAGACATTGCGCTTGTTGATCAGAATCATCCATGAACAGAGCAGTGTAGGGATGCGGATTGGGAAGTGTGTCATTTTTATTGGGATTCGAGCATTGACAGACGGAGGCATTCAAGAACAACGGTCTATTGAGGGTGAAGCCGCTAGACTCTTGGGAGCTCAAATGCACATAGATTGCATGGTGACTCTTGGAGATAAAGCGATGAAGAAAGCAGTTGTACTTGGCGCGGGGATGGTTGGAACAGTGATGGCTGTTGATTTGGCGGGTGATCCTGAATTTGAAGTGACTCTTGTTGATATCCGAAGCGAATCGCTTGATAAAGCGAAAAAACAGGCTGCGAAGATGGGGGTTGAGATTCAGACACGGGTTGCGGATCTTGGTGATGTGGCCGTGCTGAAGGAAGTGATTGCAGACTTTGATATCGTTCTTGGAGCACTCGCGAGCAAGATTGGGTTTGCTTCATTGCGTGCGATTATTGAATCTGGGAAAAACTATGCGGATATCTCGTTCATGTCCGAAGATGCTTGGGATCTTGATGCATTGGCCAAAGAGCATGGAGTGACTGCGGTGGTTGATTGTGGGGTCGCGCCCGGGATGAGCAATATGCTCGCGGGGTATGGGGCGAGTTTGCTTGAGGAGTGTCAGAACATTGAGATTTATGTGGGCGGCTTGCCTCGGGTTCGGAACTGGCCATTTGAGTACAAAGCAGGGTTCTCACCCGCGGATGTTCTTGAGGAATATACCCGGCCATCGCGTATTGTGGAACATGGGAAGATCGTAGTGCGCGAGGCGTTGAGCGAGCCGGAGTTGATGGACTTTGATGGGCTTGGCACGCTTGAGTCATTTAATACGGATGGGCTTCGGAGCCTTGCGTATTCGATGGATGTGCCGTTTATGAAAGAGAAGACGCTGCGGTATCCTGGGCATATTGAGTTGATGCGTGTGTTCCGAGAAACGGGCTTGTTTAGCCAAGATCGGATAGATGTTGATGGCGGGAGCGTGAAGCCTTTGGATGTGATCAGTAAGTTGATGTTCCCGAAATGGACCTACGAGGAACTCGAAGAAGATTTGACGATCATGCGCGTTCTTGTTGACGGAACTGATAAAGCAGGCAAGAGCGTTCGGCATCAGTGGGATCTGCTCGATTACTTCAACAAGGGGGCGACGAGTATGTCGCGTACGACAGCTCTGCCGTGTGCGATTATCGCACGGATGATTGCCAATGATAAGATTACCATGCGCGGAGTTATTACGCCCGAGTTGCTTGGCCCTCAATCCGGGCTTGTGGATCATGTGCTTAATGAACTCGGACAGCGAGACATTGCGTACTCGTATGCTCAATCAAGCCTTGATTGAAAACACCATGGCTCACTTGAGCCATGGTGTTGGTTGTATAAATTGATCACTCTTTTGAAGCTTCGGTTATGGGCATCCCATAGCGAATATTTGCAGGAATGTGCTGATATCGAAGAAGTTGAGCAAGCCGTCATTGTTGAAATCTGCTGCGAGATCTTGGGCTGTGAATGCCTGAAGGAATGTTGAGATATCGAAGAAGTTGATGACTCCATCCGCATTTGTATCTGCAAGCGAACAGCCAACCGTTTGGGTGTTCACTGTGACTGTCGCAGGCTCTGAAACAAACTGACCATCTTCAGGGCTGGGTAACCCCTCGACGATTGTCCCGACAAGGCGGTAGGTGAATGAATCTGTTCCTGAGAATCCAGGATTCGGAGTGTACTCAAACGAGCCGTCAATGTTGAGCGTCAAGCTGCCGTTGGTTGGGAGTTCGCCGAAGGATGGATCGATTGTGATGATTCTGTATTCTTGGAGCGTGTCGTTTGCCATGACACCCGAGGCTGAATCAACAATGATGGTTGTGCCAGTGGATTGATAGGCATCGTCGCGTGCTGGGGCGAAGACATAATCACGGACATCGTTGAGTTCTGCGAGCATCCATTCGATGTATGGTGGAGATTCGAGCGGCAAAGCGATCGCTCGGTTTATTTCATCATGAACAAAGTCGATGCGTTGATTGAGGATCTGATCGAGCACATGGAAATCGAATGCTGGGTCTGCTGGTGAACGGGGATCGCGGGCCGATGCCAGGGTCTGGAACTCAAGAATGAGTTGGATGACATCTGCTGATCGCAATCCGATTTCGCTTTGTCCTAGGGCTGCGCGGAGTGCGCTGCGGAGGATTTCGCTGTGGGCAACTGCATCGGGAGCTGCGAGTGTGATGTATGCGTTGATGAGTGCGACGGTGTTGTCGAGGTCTTGAGCAGCAGCCGTGATTGCAGAAATTGGGTTTGTAAAATCAGCATTGATCAATGGACGAATGTTTCCTTCACGGTATTGGGTGAGAAATTCAAAGATGTGTCCATTGATTGTGGCACTGTTGTTGACATTTTGGACACTATCTCGCCATGGGCGGAATCGTAAAATATCCACATCATCCAATACAAACCAGTTGTTTCCGCAGGAGCTGTTTTCCAGGTAGTTAAAATCGTTTATTATCACATTTGTGAACTGTAAATCTGCGCCATCAACGCCTCCGAATGGCATTCCTGTGTTGAGCGTGTTCCACGCGACATCTCGCCCTCCACCTCGTGTCATAAACTCGTATGCACAATCGTCTGGCGATTCTTCATTCCACAAGAGATCGATTGGAAACCACTGATAGTCATTAAACTCGGTACCCCAGACATCTATGCTTGAGCGTACATTTCTTGTGTGAATACTTTGCAAATCAACGATCGCTGAATCTGGGTTGACATCAATCCAGTGAATCACTGAAAAACTAGGAGCGCCGTAAAAAAAGAAGCCTCTCGTTAAAGGGGGGTGAATCGTGGTATCCCACCGTAGCTCGTGGGCATACTTAGGGGATGCGTCAAGTTGGTTCAGATATTCAAAGAGAACCGCACGATAGGCATGATCTGTATTTTCGCCGGAGACGATTCTGGCTTTTTGGAAATATGAGAGGCCCGGATCGATATCAAATAAAACTACAGCTCCTCCCCAAACATCACTTGAGCCGTCCATCTGAGTAAATGCCGGAATATGCGCGGGACTGTATTGTGTAAATAGTGGTTCGATGTTTGTTTGAATGCCGTCTGTGTCCCAGAGATCAANCATTGAGAGGTTCTCGCCGGAAGACCAGCGAAGTTTTTGGGAAGTCATTTCGGCGAACATAATGGCATTGATTTCCGATTGGAGTGTTGCCGTTTGCTGCTTGTATCGAGCGACGAGTGCATCAAAGAGGACTGGGTTACGAGCGGCGTTGCCGATATTTACGAGGGCTTCGCCGTCTTCGATAATTTCATCGAGTTCTGGGAGTGATTCGTTTTGGGGATCAGAAAGGTAATCTTCGAGTTGGCTTTCGTATCTGAAAGCGAAGTACCAGGGGTTTTCTTTGGCGAGTTGAGCATAAGCGGATGCGGATTGTGCCCAGGGCTCTGGGCCTGAGAGTGTCGTAAAGGTGAGTGGAGCAAGCCCGAGCGATTGGGGAAGCACTGCGAGATCGTTGAGATAGCGTGCGATTGGATTGGCTGAGAGATATTGGTCTGCGGTAGACAAAGTGACAAGCGGATTTGATCTTGATCCTGAGAAGGCTTGGCTCCGCGCGGTGACTGTTGCGAAGGTGAAGAAATCTTCTGATGCAGTGATGAAGTTTGGCGTTTGATTTGCATATTCCAAATCGATGTTATTTTCATCTCGGTAATCGAGTACGGTATTCGCTGCATCCGTGAGATCCGTGAGCAGAATATCCTCGGCAACACCAAAGAGTGCGGATTCGAGTTGGCTTAGTTGTGACCGGACGACATGCATTTCTCGAAGGATCGCGTTGTTCTGACCCTGAAGATCGCCTATAGCGTTGCCGATCGCGTTGAAGCCTACGAGCATTTGGTCGTACATGAAGTTGAGTTGTTGCTCGATGCGATCGAATCGTTCGTGCATTTCTATTCGCATGGTTTCAATTTGGATTCGTAGTTCGATGAGTTGCGCATAGATTTGTTCATCGACTGAAGGCGTGTTATCGAATGCGCCAGCATGATCTGCGATTCCGATTGCATCGGATACGAGGCCGAAGACGCCGCCCATTGCGGCTATTGGGTCTCCAGAAGCGTAACCGGCTGCGACTGTGGTTAGGTTGGTTAGAATCCCAAGTCCCATTTGCACTTCTGCGACAGTATCAGAGGCCTCTAGGAGAGTTGCGTTATAGTCCGCGGCTGCGACGGAGTAGTCGCCGAGTTCATCGAGTGGGCTTTGGCCAAGCAGGAATGTTGCCCCGAACATGGATGATCGTGCGAAGCTTGTTTCTTGAAGTTGTGCCTGAAGATCGGCAGCGATCTGATCAAGAACTGCCTGGTCTTGCCCCATCGCAAATCCATCATACATCGTGGGCTCTGCTGCGATCGCGTCGTCGAGGGTTGCGATTCTTGAATCAATTTCAAGCTGTACTGCTTCAGCTTGGACATCAACCATGTTGACAAGCGCATTCACAGCGAGCGGCTGATTGAGGGTTGAAGTGTACGATGCAAAGTCAACGGGGAGCGACTGGAGACCCGCATTGACATCTGTAAATCGTGGGTCGGCATTGGTGCTGCCTAGGTTTGGCTGATAGCCTTGGGCGGTGAGGTATTGGTTGAGTATGAGTGCGAGATCTGGACGCTCAGTTCCGTCTTGAGCGATGCCGAAGAAACCATGGACGAGTAGATCTGCGAATCGACGGTTATGCGTGTACCGCATCGCGAGCCCTTGCCCGAATCGGACCATCCTGCGTTGGGTCGCATCGAAGTTGTCGGGTGCAGGTACGACGACATTGAGCATTTGTGCTGCAAGTTGGCCGACATGTGTGTTTGTTCCTTCAAGACCAGGTTCATCGATCACAATGAAACGGAGTGCAGACATGAAGTTGGCGGCGCGTCGGAGATCTGGATCGCCAGCATATTCACTTTGGATCGCGGCATCAAACCCGTTGGCAAACTGCGTGAGTTGTGCTTGTGTTGCGATCGGATTCAGCTGGGCGTATGCACTCAAGGCGGCGACAGTTGCGACGACTCTTGGATTTCTGTTCTCTACGATATAGTCTTCGCGGAAGTATTCCGTCGCGCGGATTGCATCGACAAAGCGAGTGTAATCGGCATCGTCTTGGATATTGAGATCTATTGGAGCCGCCATCGCCTGTGGCCCTACCCACCCGGCGACGCACACCCCAACCGCGATTGCGACACGAGTGAATGGTTTGGTCCATGTGCTACTTGTTCTCTGGAACATGCTGATCCTTCCCGAAGATTGTGAAATAGGCGGATGCCTATCTCTATAAACGAGAAGGACAGTTGGGGCTCCCTCGCATATTCAAGTTTCATTGGCATTTTTTGTTCAGGTCTCGTTATCCATGCCCTTAAGGCGATTATTCATTGATTTCAGGGACCAATTGGACGCATATTCCGATAAGATGAACACGATGACGACCAATCTACCAGATCCAACAGATAAAAACGCTGTACTTTTTGAGCGTATGTACGCTGAACTTCGATCAATTGCGGGTTCGATGTGCTTCGCTTCGAGTTCGCCGGTGACGCTTCAGCCTACGGCTTTGGTGAACGAGGCGTATTTGAAGATATTCAAATCTTTGGAATCTGACGATCTTGACAAGACGCACCTGCTTTCGATCGCTGCGATTGCAATGCGGCAGGTTTGTATTGATTCGGCTCGTGCCATGAAAACGAAAAAACGCGGCGATGGGTGGAATCGGGTGACGATTTCGAATCTGCCTCGGGATATTGAGAATGAGCTTGCTTTTGATTTACTTTTACTGGATGATCTTTTGACGGAGTTGGGAAACTATGACCAACGCCAGCTTCGTATTGTCGAGCTTCGGTTCTTTGGTGGACTGACGAGTGATCAGATTGCCAAGGTACTCGACATCACACCCAAGCGAGTGGAGCTTGATTGGCGAATGGCGAGGGCATGGCTTGCGTTGCAGTTAAAGGAATCCAATGAGCATGAATCCTGATCGGTATCAAAGGATACGAGACATCTTTGAACATGTATGCGATGTGCCTTTGGATCGGCGTGATGATGTGCTGGATGATCTTTGCGAACAAGATTCTGGTTTGCGTGCTGAGATTTGCAAGCTATTGGATATGGATGCGAATATGGGGGATGAGTTCGACTCTGTGAACTTTGTATCGCCMGCGATTGATGATCACGAGCATATCAACTTCCCTGATTCGATCGGTGCGTATAGCATCAATGGCATCCTTGGGCGAGGAGGGACCAGTGYTGTCTATGAAGCAACACAGAAAAACCCGAATCGATCGGTTGCACTCAAGGTGATTCATACTCGATCAATGGATGAAAACTCAATCCGGCGATTTGAAAAAGAAGCGCAGATTATGGGTCGGCTATCGCACCCGTGTATTGCCAAGGTGTATGAATCGGGCATTGTCGAAGGGCGACATGGGCTCGATCGTTTTATCGCGATAGAACTTATTCGAGGGATGAATATTGTCGAGTTTACGCGTGCTCATGATCTGAAAACCAACCAGAAAATTTCTTTGTTTCTTGATCTGTGTAACGCGATGCAATATGCCCATGAGCAGGGGGTGATCCATCGGGATCTCAAGCCTGAGAATATTCTTGTGACTGACGCGGGGCATGTGAAGGTTCTTGACTTTGGGATTGCACGGTTTTCATCTCAAGGCACAGACCTCACCACGATGCACACGCAAGCCGGGCAGTTGATTGGCACACTTGCATTTATGAGCCCTGAACAAGTCAAAGGCAAAGCGCATGAGCTTGATGAGCGGAGTGATGTGTATGCACTCGGTGTCGTCTTGTTTCAGTTGCTTGTTGACAAACTACCATACAATTTAGAACAGCTCTCCTATTTTCAAGCGGCCAAACTGATCGAGGATACAAGCCCTGCTCGGTTAAGCACGATCAATACAAAGATGCGAGGCGATCTCGATACGATTCTTGCACAAGCACTCGAAAGAGACCCTTCGCGAAGGTACGGCTCCGTACTTGCTCTTCAAGAAGATCTTTCACGATATCTAAAAAACGAACCGATCAACGCAAGGCCCGCGTCTGCATGGTATCATGCTCGCCAGTTTGTGCGTCGGCACAAAGGGTTTTCTGCCGGCCTGGCTATTGCATGCCTTGCGATCATGTTTGGATTTGTTGCGGTATCCATCGCTTTATCTCGTGCAATTGAATCGAAGAACATTGCCCTCCAGCAATCATCTGTTTCAGAAGCGATTACAGCGTTTTTGCTTGAAGATCTTATTGGGCAGGCCGACACGCGTTCTTCAACAGATCGCGAGTTGACTGTGGCGCAGGCACTGGATATTTCAGCCTCAAAAATCGATGATCGCTTTGGCGATTTACCGATCGTCGAGGCTGAGATTCGTAAAATGATTGGACGGACTTATGTATCGCTGGGCAGCTATGGGCAAGCCGAACCAGAACTCGTTCGTGCTGTTGAGTTGTTTTCGATTCATCATGGGGAGGATCATCCCAACACGCTTTTAGCCCAAGAAGAACTTGGCGTATTGTATTCGAACACTGGCCGACACCAAGAAGCTGAAAAGTTGCAGCTTGCACTCCTCGATTCTAGAAAACGGGTTCTTGGCGAGCATGATCTGGCGACGCTTCGGACAATGAATGACCTTGCTCTGCTGTATACCTATATGGGTAGATATGCCGAGTCAAAGAAGATGCACACAGAGATTTTCAATATTCGGCTTGGTCTTCTGGGCGACAAACACTTTGATACTCTGTTATCGATGCACAATCTTGGTTTGACGATGCTGTATCTTGGTGAACCTGAACAGGCTGCCGAGTTGTATGAACGATTGATTCCTCAGCGTGTGGCCCTTCTTGGAGAAGAACACCCAAAGACCTTGCTAAGCATGAATAATCTTGCGGGTGCCTATCAAGACATGAAAATGGCCGGAAAAACGCATAGCTTGTACAAGCGGATTGATACGATTCAAATGCGAACACTGGGTCTTGGGCATCCAAATACGCTTCGGACAAAGGCGAATATAGGCTCGTCCTTAATCAAGAGTGATCCAGACCAAGCAGCGCCATATCTCAAGCAAGCCTACGAGGGTCGGCTTGAGACACTTGGTCCTGATCATCAAGAAACCATGCACAGCCAGTTTCTCCTCGCGTATTTAGCTTTCAAGAACGGCCAACTTGAATCTGCGCATGATCAGTTACTGGCCATATCTGAGCATCAACTGAGCATACTCGGAGCCGATCACCGAGATACGAAGACCACGCTACAAACTTTGGGAATGGTCAGTGAGGCWCTCGAAGAATGACTATTCGATGTAGAGCCAACTATTTTCAATAAAAAACTCACCGCAGTAGCGAGTGAGTTGCTCAAACTTGCTCCAAAGCCCAATGGTTGAGTTATGGTTTTTTTGCTAGGCCGAGGGTGATTCGTTTTCCTGATTTGTGGACAAGAAGAACGGTTCGATTTTGGCCGTTGATTGCGATTAGTTCCCAGCCTTCCGCGACCTCATCGCCAATTTTTCGAGGCTTTGAATCAATGATTGCAAGTGGTCTTTTCGGGTGGGGCAAGATGGTCGTCACCTGAAAATCTGGGATCAGATTCTGTGTTTGCTGAGGCTGATATGGATCATCAATCTGAATCGGATTGACATAGAGATCGTCGATCACTTCCTGGAACCAGAAYRSKGAACTGATTTCGGGGATTGACCCGAGTTCCACCCCTTCGTTGCTAGACGCGAGCGAAATACTTGGAAATGCTGCAAGTTTAGGGGTTTCAAACTTCACAACTCCCGCCTGACTCTGCGACGCGCCTTGGCCCATGTATCGGGTTCCGATCATGGCGATTGACGGTACCATAAGTGCGGCAAGGATGTATCCAACGGGTACTTTATGCTTCATCTTCAGTTACTCCTGTCGCATCAATATCTTGGGATGAGGCTTTGTGGTCAAAGCTCTCGTTGAATGTCTCTGGAACTTCAACTAAGCGATACACAGAAACCTGCAAGATCATCCGTGCGTATTCGCTCGATACCGGAATAATCCTAAACGAGTTTACTTTGGTGATCTGCGACGAGTTGGACAAGTCATCGACATACCGAACGATGCCGTCGAATGGGCCGACACACTCAACCCGATATTCTTCGGTTTTGATTGTTATTTCTGTGTCATCTACCTTGTTCTTTTTCTTTGTCAAGCTTGAACGCAGCGGCTCGATACGCGAAACTGTGAGGCTGTACATCTCGGCAGCATCTTGAATATGCTTGCGAGCGTTGATTGTTTCATTAACATCGAACTGCGTGGACAACTCATCGCGTATTGAGCACATTTGCGTCACACAATAATCGATCATGCTCTCGTTTTTGCTCATCTCGGCCTCGCCTTGAGTCACTTCACTCATCTGTGCGATATATATTTGTTCGAGATCGTATACCTGTTTTTCCTTTGCCCCAATAGTCATGTACCAAACGAGCGCTGTCCCGAGAGATGCCAGAACGAGCTTTGTAATGAATATTTTTTGAATATCTTGATTCATGGCATTCCCCCTGCTGATGCGTTTGCTTGGGATTCAATAATGGCTTGGTATGGAAGGGTTGTTTGGAGGAGCTCGATATCGAGCTTGAACTGACGCCCCCACTGATCATCGCCGATACTGACTCGCGAAGTTCCTCCGAGTATGACTGAGACGACTGTGTCAATCCCTTCGAGCCCAGCTACGAACTTATTGAGCTCGATGCTTGCACCTTTTTCGGTGCTTGCGAGCGCAAGGCCATTGATCGAGATGACTGGCTTTCCTTGGGTAAGATCGCCACGAAGCTCACTCACTCGAATCGAATCTGGTGTCAGGCTGGAGATCATCATCAACGGGCCATGCCATTGCGGAATACTCTCGACTGTTTCAACCGCGAGTTGGGAAACATCACGAATGATCCCCGACATTGCAGAAGCAGATTCCATATGCTGGCGATATTCGCTCACTCGGGTGATCCGTGAGGTATCCTGCTCGATGGCCTGTGAGATTTTTTGATGCTCGCTTGAGAGTGCGAAATATTCGCCTCCGATTGCAAGAAGCGCGACGGCAACGCCTGCGACCAAGCATCGTGTGAGAAGTTTTCTGGCGATGGAATCTTTGGCGATTTCAGGGAGCAATCCATTTGGGCAGCTCTCTGATTTACACAGCGACCACTGTAGAGTCCCGCGTCCAAACGGTTTCATAGGTTCGAATGAGCTCTCTGCGGGATCGATCTTGATGTACATATCGAGATGTTGAGAGATCGCCTTACCGATGTGTGGAATCGCAGCACCAGGGCCGCAGAGCATGAGATGCTTTGGCATCTCAACACCTGAACCAAGCCCGAAGCGAAGTGTCTGTTTGATTTCGATACAAACCCGTTGAAGCACTGGTGCGAGCACTGGAAGCACTGCGGAGCGAAGCTCTACACCTTCTACTTCAAAGATGCTCATGGGTATCCCATGTTCAAAGAGTAAGGACTGGGCCTTGATGATATCTGAAGTGTCGAGCTGTGTGTGTTCTTGATCTTCAGAGTCTATTTCATGGTTCAGCTTGTTTGGCCAGAGCCCTTGAGCGTAGCCTTCGATTAGTTTTCGATACCCGATCTCGATTGACCGAACTATTTTCAGACCTGACTCATTGTGAAAAGCAAAGACACTTACATCATCGCCGAGATAAAAAATCGCGGTGTCTGAATCAGAATCCTTTGCTACTTCAGTTGCAACTTTTACAGCGGCAACGCTTGACGGGATAAGCGACTTTGCACTGATGCCGCAGCGATTGAGCCATGCGTAGATCGAACGAAGTTGTTCTTCTCGCTCGCTATAGACAAGGGTTGTTGTTGAAACATCACCTGAGTCTTCTTGCGCAAGCAGGCATGTCTCTACAGGGCGGTTGAGCCCCACGCTATCTCGCAGTTGTGTGATACCGGCAGCAGATGCTTGAGATTCTTTGAGGTCAAATGTATAGACCTTCTGAATCAACGATGGCGAGTGATAGAACACCGTTGCCTTGGAAGGGTGACTCGAAGTAAATCGTGACATCAACTGACGGAAAGATTGGTCAAGCCCGATGAGCCCGTCATCCCAATACCCTGCCCATTGGGCTGTATCGAGATCTACCTTTTCTGCCTGTTGGATCTTCCCTCTATGCACCAACGCGACGCTGAGCATGCTCGGCGAAAGGTTGATGATGAGTTGATTAGTTGCTTTTTGCATTCGAGTCCCTCAGAGAGTCTTTTCCTAGTGGTTTCATCGTAAATATCGGCCTTTTTCAAGACCACCTTGGCTTCTGACAACGAGTTTGTTCAGATGTCAGGTTATTCGGTCGTAAACTCGATTCGTCGGCGAGCATCGCCGCTAGAACCTTCAACAATGGCGATTCCTTGGTCATCTGGTATTTGAATAAACTCAATTGTTTGGCCGTCTATGGTAATTGAACTGCCTGAAATCGGCATGGATATGTTTCCAAGAACCGCATTCATTAAAATAATTGCACCGCTTTCAGAAGCATAAAACGCTCGCGAGGTTTCGACGCGGAGCGTCGCGAGGTCTGATTCATCACGAACAGGACGAACTGCCCCGGCGACGACCAAAGCGAGAATGGCCATGACGACAACGATGACGACAATAACTGTGCCTCGGCGTGTATGCTTGTTTGATGTAGGAGTTGATTTGCTCATGGCGCCTCCTGCCCGACCCATACTCGGGGATGGACGAGAACAGAGAGTTCAACACCCTGCGTAGCGATTGTGAACACAAATCGATGTGTGAGCGTTGGCGTGAGCGATGTATTGGTTATGCCATCGTCCGCATAATACTCTACAGAGAACGAATCGACATCGAAACAGAGCGGAACTGGATTCGTTCCAGGAACGAGCATTTCGAGTGTAGAACCTATGAGTTGTACGCCAGATCCATCTGAATATTCAATGGAGTTTGAAGTTGCTGATGTGATTCCTACGCCAACATCGCCAGCACCGATTGGAGCCTGGCGAGCGATGCGTGTAATACGATCAAGAGCAAACCCAGCGCGTTCGGTTGAGCTGCGCACTGCGCGCGAGCTTGCATAACCATCTGAAGCGGCACCGATCACAGGAAGAAGTGTGACGCTGATAATGGACATGACCACGATCGATGCGAGCAGTTCGATGAGCGTGAAGGCTGAGCTTGATGTGTGTTTTTTATTGTTCATCACATCTCCGAGACCATAAGAGACACAGGCATCGAGAACTTTGTTCCAGTTGCTGAGTTGTATTGAACATACACGGTAATCACACGAAAAATGTTCTCATCTGTATTAACCGAGACATTCCCATCTGACGCAACGAGTTCGCCAATGATGACAGAATAGGTAAAACCGACATCAATGTATGAATCAACACTTGTTGCCAAGCGGTCATAGAGCCCTGTGTTCGCAGTGCTGAGATAGGCATTGGAATCGGCGAGCGCTTCAAAACCGAGCGTTTCTTGGGTGCTTGTGACATCAGCGAGAACAGATTCAAGCACTGTTGTGCTCAAATAGGTTGCCTTCGTTGTATTCACAGAATCGACTCGCCCCGCAGATGCTGAATCGAGCATTGTCAGTGTCGGAGGCACTGCTAAGGCAAGAATAAGAATCGCAATCACCACCTCGATGAGTGTGAAGCCTTGCGATGCGGCTCTTCTCCATTTGATGCGTTGGTTGATCAATACTGAACCTCCAAAACACCTGAATATGGATGAACGACTACAAACTCACCCGATGAAACGGCAATAGAGACAATCGATGAGTTGAGCGAGAGGAACACACCCGATGAGCTGCGTGTATGCGGGTTTGATTCATAATCGAACCAAATGGTCCCGCTTCCGCCTGCGCCGTTGCCATTGATCATGTCAGTGAGTGTTACGCCTGAGTATAAGGAGGAAAGATTGATCGCACGATCTCCGTTGGTCAACGGGTCAAGTTCTACTTCGACGGCTCCTGCATCTGTAATCTTCACGATAGTAAGTGAAGAATCTGAAAGATTTATTTGAAGCCCGTGAGGCATACCAGATGCAACCGCTCGGCCCTTGGTGACTTCTATAAACCGCATGAGATCATCACGCGCAGCACCCTCGCGCATTGCACGGACATTACCCATCGCAGGCAAGACCGTCGCAGAGATAACCCCCATGATAACGACAACCATCATCAACTCGATAAGAGTGAATCCGGTGCGTGTTCGAGATGTTGTCAATGGTGCGATCATGTTTCTTAGAACTCGTTGGCTGTGAGTGTGCCGCCCGAGCCATCAGGGGYTGTGGTTTGGTTCTCGCAGTTTGCATAGAAGATGGCAACTGGCGGATTTGAGTTGTTACTCACGAAGTAGTTCCAGCCGGCACCTGCACTGTTTACCACTGCCCGAGCGTTCGCCTGAACCTGGGAAACACTCTGAACTGATCCTCGATTTGTGAATGAGTTGATTGGGACATCAACTTTAAGAACAGTCCCGTCGGTGAGTTCGGTGRGGGTTGGATAGGGCGAGTTGCCTTGAATAACTGCGTTTGTTCTGAATGTTGCGATCGAAGCTCGAACACCTGCGACGGTGCTTTGGATTGATGCGGTGCGTGCATCATCGCCAGCCGAGGCAAACTTTGGAACAACGATCGCTGAAAGTATCCCGAGGATCACAACAACAATGAGTACTTCGATGAGTGTAAATGCGTTCTGTTTGGTGTTCATAGCGAGCCTTTGAGTTGTTGAGCAAATCACTTGTTAATGCTGATCATCTGCCACATTGGAAGGAAGACCGAGAGTGCAACAAGCAGGACGATTCCAGCCATCGCGATGGTGATCATCGGTTCGATGATGGTGTTGATATTCTTTGCGAGATGGTCAGACTGACGGTCGTAATGTCGAGCAATAATCTTGCCGGCCCGCGCGAGTTCCTTCGAATCCTTACCAGACCCGAAGAGTCTTCGGGCGAAGTTTGGCAATCCTGTTGCGCGGTTGATGACATCGCCGAGAGATTCGCCGTTACGCATTTGGTCGCACATCCGTACGCATTCAGCCTGGAATACCGGGCGCCCGGTTGCTCCGCCTGCGATCTCAATCGCTTCGATAACTTCGATTCCTGATTCAAGACCAATGCTCATCACACGGCTAAACCGTGCAGTCGTGACCGATGTAAACATATTGCCGATGTATGGCAGCTTGTGGATCATTTTCTCCATACGGAATCGTCCTGCGGGGTGCTTCCATGACTTTGCTGTGCCGTAGAAAGCAGCGATTGCCATAGTAATGTATGCCCACCAATATTGCGTGAGTGACTGTCCCATCACGCGGATGATTCGTGTAGTCAGCGGAAGTTCTACGCCGTTGGATTCGAAAATGCCTGCAAACTTTGGAACCACAAAGATCACAATTACACCAAGCGCGAAAGCCACAAAGCAAACCACAATGGTTGGATACGCAAGCGCCCGGCGGATCTGTTGGCTTGTCTCAATATTCCGTTCGAGCATATCGGCAAGATGCGCAGAGACCGGCCCGATCTGCCCAGTTTTTTCTGCCGAGCGAAGGGTTTCAATGTACACACCGCCAAAGACAGATTCATACTTTGCAAATGCGACGGTGAGTTTTTCACCCGCCTCGATCATGGTTGCGATATCGGTGACCATGTCTCGAAGGGTTGGGTTTTTTTCATGCTCAGCAATAGACATCAGCCCCCGAGCAATCGGGATACTTGCCTCGATAAGAACACTCATTTCTCGTGTGAGCATTGAAATTTCGAACTGGGTAACCTTCTTCTTACGCTGTGTAAAGATTGAACTCGAAGCCTCCTTGAGTGAAAGCGGCACAAGCCCCCGCTTGGAGAGCATCTGGAATGCAGCCTGCTCCGAAGTGGCATCAATCGTGCCCTTGCAGTGCGAGCCTCCGGCTTCGATCGCCTTATATTTGTATGTCGTTGAACTCATTTGACGCTCCGGTTTTAGGCACTGAGTCTGTAGGCTTCACCATCGTTGGAAGAAAGTTTGATATCGATTGTTGCGTGAAGCTTGCGTACTTCATCAATGGTTGTCAGGCCAAGCTTTGCTTTCTCGATACCATCTTGAAGCATCAAACGCATACCTTGCTCGCGTGCAACACGAGATATTTCTGAAACAACCGCACCCTGATCGATGAGTTCACGAATTTCTTTGGTAGCACAAAGCAACTCGTACACACCGATTCGGCCATTGTAACCAAGGTTCATGCACTTTGGACACCCTTTTCCACGAACGAACGAGTCGTTGTCCGATGAATCAAGGATTCCAAGCTCACTCAGAGCCTCGTCATCTGGATTATCCGGTTCTCTACAGTCTGCACAGACCTTGCGGACGAGCCGCTGGGCCATAACGCCGAGCAATGCGTTGTTGATTGCAAAGGCAGGCACACCAAACTCGAGCAGACGAGGGATTGCACCGATCGCGTCGTTTGTGTGAAGTGTTGAGAAAACCAGATGGCCGGTCAGTGCGGATTGCACTGCAATTTTGGCTGTTTCTTCATCTCGAATTTCACCGACAAGGATCACATCAGGATCTTGTCGGAGCATCGAACGAAGCGCACTTGCGAAGGTCAGGCCGATGGCCGGGTTCGCTTGTACCTGACGAATCAAGGGCAAACGAATTTCAACCGGATCTTCGATCGTCATGATGTTACGATCTGGTGTATTGATCTCGTTGAGCGCAGTATAGAGAGATGTCGTTTTACCTGACCCCGTTGGGCCAGTAACCAGGATAATGCCGTGAGGCTTGGAGATCATCTGTGTGAAGGTCTCGGCCACATCATAAGACATACCAAGATCTTTGATTCTTCCGATTGAACTTGCGGTACTCAGGAGACGCAAAACAGCATTCTCGCCGTGAATTGTTGGGAGCATGCTCAGGCGAACATCGATGGCGACGCCGTTGTGTTTGAATCGAAACTTGCCGTCTTGTGGGCGACGCGTCTGGGTCACATCGAGATGAGCCATCACCTTGAGGCGTTGAATCAACCCCTCATGCATTGCCAAGTCTGGGCCACGATGAGGCTGAAGCACGCCGTCGACGCGATATCGCAGCATGAGCGTTTTGTCATCCGGGTTAATATGGATGTCACTCGCTTTCATCTCGGCAGCCGAGAAGAGGATCTGATTGACCGCAGCGACAACAGGCTCTTGCGACGACTGGACATCAAGATCGTCCATACCGTCTTCAACTTCGTCGGCTCCTGAATCCAATGTATAGGCGCGGGTGATCAGCAAGCGAAGTTGCTGAGAATCACAAACAACAGGGTCGATTTGTTTCTTGAGAATCTGACGGAGTTCATCGATCGCTTGAAGATCGAGCGGGTCTTCCATACCAACGGTTGCGATATCACCAAGCGTAAAGAGCGGGAACACGCGTAGGCGTTCCGAAACCGACTTTGGGATGCTTCTCGATTGGCGAATATCGATATCGAAGTTGGTGATATCGATAAACGGATACTCGCAGATTGAAGCTTTTACAATCGCGACATCGTATGGCGTGACTACATTTGAACGGATGACCGCTTCATCGAAGTCCATTTCGTTATCCGAAATAGCATCTCGAAGCTTGGCTGCACCGTGATCGGTAAGTTTATTGGCTTCAATTAGTGCCTGTAGGATGAACTCAGAAGTATCAAGCATTGTAACTCTCCAAACCTGGCTCGGCATCTGCATCGCCAAGCAAGCGACTGATGACATCATCAATAGACTGGCTCGTCTCATCATCTATATCTGTAAAAGCACACCCAACGAGATAAGCGGGTCTGCGATCGGTCATTTGGACACGCTGAACCTTCATGGTGCTGTGGAGCATGACATCGCCCTCCCCGCCAGTAGGGTCAAGAACTTCAAACTCAAGACTCAGTCCACGCGCAAAGAAGACCTCAGAGACAAACCCGACCCCGCCTTCAGCGAAGTCGACGACCTCTATATCTATCCAACGATCTGGTCCGGTGATGCCTTTGGCAAACTGTACAGCATCGAGATGATGCATCGCAACGCGCACCCTTGCAGGGAGCGATATCTCGAATCGTTCAGATCTTCGTACAATGAGTCCTGGATTGGACATTTCGTTTCTCCAACTGTGGCGACCATACCGSTCATAGGGCTATACACCCAATTGATCGGTGGTATCGAGTGCTGGCTCAATCCAAACCAATTATTTTGTGCGAAGAGATATCCGAGCCTACCAATGCCGGATGATCACGCTTTGTTTGGGTCTTARGATTCGAATCTTTGCTGATATTCACTTGGATTCCAGAGCTTGCAGAACCTATACTCTGTAGCTCAGCCGGATCGGCTCTGGGTGCTCCCTCTGTGGGACAGTTGTATAAATAGTTAATGATCGGTGAGTTACACAAAGCTTCTCGATCGGGATTCGTCACCAAAGCGCCCTCGAACAGTGTCCGATCACACTGCCGGTGCCGCTGACAAGGAACGGATAGTTATCATGGCCAACACACTCGTACAAGACCTCATTGAATCCGGTATTCACTTCGGACAGCGATCAAGCAGCTGGAACCCGAAGATGACACCGTACATCTACGGCAAGCGAAACGGGATTCACATCATCGACATTAAGGAAACTGTGAAGGGGCTGTTGCTCGCTCGCAAGTTCCTCACCAAAACCGTTGCAAGCGGCAAAGATGTTTGTTTCGTCGGCACCAAGCGCCAAGCAAAGGGTGTTATCGAACAACGCGTTGGCGATGTTGAGATGCACTATGTGACTGAACGCTGGCTCGGCGGCACCCTCACCAACTTCTCAACCATTCGTAGCCGACTCAAAAGACTCGAAGAACTCGAAGCCATTGATGCTGATGACAACTTCGAGAGCTACTCCAAGAAGATGGAATCGCAACTCCGCCGCGAGATGCGCAAGATCAAGCGAAACCTCGACGGCATCCGCAAGATGCACAAGATGCCCGGCGTACTTGTTGCTATTGATGTCAACCGCGAAACCACAGCGCTTCGTGAAGCACGCAAGCTTGGAATTCCAACCATCTGTCTCATCGATACCGATGGCGACCCAGACATGGTTGACATTGCCATCCCAGGCAACGATGACTCGATGCGTTCGATCGATGTGATCGTTCGTGAGCTTTGCAAGGCAATCGCTGACGGCAAGCAGTCACGCGTTGAATCCTCCAAGGGCCGCGATCAAAAGGGTACCTCTGAAGCAGGACCTCGTCGTTCAAGCCGAGCACAGTTCCGCTCTGACGACAGCTCCGCATCGGCTGCACCAGCAGTTGCTCCAGCGGCTCCAGCGGCACCGACGGCACCAGCACCCGCAGAATCCTAATCGATCTGTATACAAACACTGCGTCTCGCAAGGTGACCTTGTCGAGCAAATAGAAATAGAAACACTTGAGGCTCGCAGAGCCTCAACGACTGATGCCCAACCAGGCAAAGGACAAATGGAATGTCAACAATCAGTGCTAAAGATGTCATGRSCMYYSKYWRCRRMACCAGCCTCGCCATGATGGAGTGCAAGAAAGCACTCGTCGAAGCCGAAGGCGACATCGAACTGGCAGAAACACTGCTTCGTAAAAAACTCAAAGGCAAAATGGAAGCCAAATCTGATCGCGTCGCTGGCGAAGGGCGTGTCGAGATCCTCGTCGCAGACGACAAAGCCAGTGCGGTTTTCGTCAAAGTCAAATCAGAGACCGACTTCACCGCCAAGAACGAACTCTTCATAACAGCTACCTCTCAAGTTGCCCAGTTGGCCATCAATGCCGATGCTGGCGAGGTCGCGATAAGTGATGAGATGACCGCGATCATCGACGAACTCCGCATCACCACCGGCGAGAATATCTCGATCGACAAGATCGWRRRGMWYRSWGRSRWTKSYRGCACCACCTCGTATGGCTCATATGTTCATCACGATGGCAAGACCGGTGCTTTGGTACAGGTCGAAGGCACTGTCGGCGAGGAAGTGCTCAAGCAACTCGCAATGCATGTCACCGCTGCGATGCCTAGGCCATTGGGAATCACTCCTGATGACATCCCAACCGAGATGGTTGAGAAGGAACGCAAGTTCCGCCTCGAGCAAGCGGTTGAATCTGGCAAGCCGCAGGAGATTGCAGAGAAAATGGTTGAGGGCGGCATGAAGAAGTTCTTCTCTGAAGTCGCACTCCTCGAACAGCCATTCATCATGGAGCCTTCAAAGAAGGTCAGCGATCTGATTGGCGACGCGAAGATCTCCAACTTCCTTCGCTGGGAAGTCGGCGAGTAACTCGACGGCAAACTTTGATCTGAATTTACAAACTGATCCGCATGTGCGGATCAGTTTTTTGTATACACTCTCTATTACTCATTTGAAAGGATGCACATGGGCGTTAAACCAGCAGCTGGAGAGAAGTACACGATTCGACGAAAGGTATTGAAACTCTTTGGCGCAGCGTTTCATGTCTATGACGAGAACGGATCTGTGATTGGATATTGCAAGCAAAAGGCATTCAAGCTCAAAGAAGACTTGAAGCTTTATACTGGCGAAGACATGACCGACATGTTGCTCTCGCTTCAAGCCCTGAGCGTGATTGATTTCAGCTCTACCTATACGGTTCAACTCCCCGACGGCACCTCGCTCGGCTCCCTCCGCCGAAAGGGAATGAAGTCATCGTTTGTTCGTGATGAATGGCTCATGTTTGATGCCGAGGGCACGGAAATCGCGATGATTCGGGAAACCGGCTCAGTCGCCCCACTGGCCCGCAGGTATATAGACAATGCGGCTCTGTTGTTCCCGCAGAAGTTTGAACTGATCCGTTCATCTGACTCGAATGTTATTGCGGTGTTTCGTCAGCATTTCAATCCGTTTATTTATCGCTTGGGCATCGCAATTCGGGAACAAGACGAGAGTATTGATGAGTTATTCATACTTGGGTCAGCCTGCCTGATCTCTGCAATCGAAGGCAAACAGGATTAGACCCAGCACAACAAAGGAAACATATGCAACCTGATATCACACGAAGAAACGCACTCGCAGGCATCGCTGCGATTGGTGTAGGCGGGCTTGTTGCGACATCGACACAAGCAAGTTCAAACGAATCGGCAGTACTCACCCTTGATGATCTTGGATGGGATTCAGCGACAAGTGAATACACACTGCCTCCCCTTCCGTATGCCTATGACGCGCTTTCGACAGCGATCGATGAGCAAACGATGCGTATTCACCATGATAAGCATCACGCCGGGTATGTGCGTGGGCTCAACAATGCACTCGCCAAGCTTGATGACATTCGCTGGGAGCATACCGATGGGAAACTGATTCAGCACTGGCAACGCCAGCTGAGTTTTCATATGGGTGGGCATATCAACCATACGCTTTTCTGGTCTGGAATGAAATCTGAAATGGGTGGCGGCGGCGGGCAGCCAATGGGGAACCTCAACCAGGCGATCAAACGAGACTTTGGTTCGTTCGGCAAGTTCACCAGGCAGTTTAAACTGGCTGCTACAAAGGTCGAAGGATCGGGCTGGGGGTGGCTGGTGTATGAACCGCWTTCAAAGCGATTGTTGGTCACGCAGATGCAGAACCAGCAGGACATGATGTTTGCTGGAGCGATCCCGCTCTTGGGCGTTGATGTCTGGGAGCATGCGTATTATCTGAAATATCAGAACCGGCGGGCGGACTATGTTACGGCATTCATGAATGTCATCGACTGGGATGAGATCTCTCGACGATTCGAAGCGGCTCGCAAGTGATTCACCTTTGCACATGGCCATAAGAAAACGCCCGTATGTTCGGGCGTTTTTTCATGGTAACAATCCCAAGCGTTACCCTACATGTTTCGGGTCGAATGCGTCTTGGAGTGCGTCGGTGAGAATATTAAACGCGAGCACCAGCACAAACATGAAGAAGGTTGCTGCGCCGATCTGCCAGAAGAACCCAGAGACGATCTCGGTATTGGATTGCGAGATCATAATGCCCCAACTTGCACCCTCTTTGAGCCCGAGTCCGAGGTAGGTCAGGACGACCTCGCCTTTGATCGCGCCGATGAAGAGTAATGATGAGTTGATGAACATCAGATGCGAGGTGTTTGGAATGATATGCTTGAGCAAAATGCGGGCTTTGCTCGCGCCGAGTGCTTGGGCAGCCTGAATATAGTCAAGCGATTTGAGCTTGAGTGCTTCGCCTCGAGTGACACGGCATGGGCCGATCCAGAAGGTGAGACTAAACGCGACATAGAGCGGGATGAGTGTTTTTTCTACGGCTGAGCCGGTGAACATAAACGACAGCACCACGAGCAGCACAAGGTATGGGATCGATGAGAAGGTCGAATACAGCCAGATGACGACATGGTCGACCACGCCGCCGAAGTACCCGGCTGCTGCGCCGATGATCGAGCCAAAGAACACCGCAAAGAACGAAACGATCAATCCAACTTGGATCGCGATCTTTGCTGAATACAACGCACGGAGCAGGATCGATCGCCCTTGCTGATCGGTGCCAAGCATCAGACGGAACTTGTAGACCAAGCCTTCGATGCCTGTGGGCAACGGATACAACTCGGACAACACCGGCTCGATCTCGGCGAGTTTGGCGTTGACCGCATCGTTGATGCCATCGCCCGCCACATTCACGCCTGCCTGTATCTGATCGATAACCGCTTGGTCATATGCCGGATTCATAGGTTCAAGGTCGTACAACGCATCCATGGCATCCACGAGCGAACTCGTATCCACCGATACCAGCGGATCGCTTTCGTCTGAGATAATGCCTGCGTAGTCGCCGATGAGTTCGATGATCTCGTCGATAGTCAATGCGAGATCATCGTAGAGAATTTCGATATCGTCCTCAGAAAGTCCATCAGGCTGATCGAGTTGTGCCTTATATTCGGCGAGTTTTTCGGTCGCAATCTGAATTTTTGGAACAGTCGCGCGAAGCTCTCGGAGCGTGTCTTGCTCGGCAAAGAGGGCCATACCTTTTTCGTGAATTGCTCGGAGATCTTCGATATGGATATCGGCGACTTGTCGTTCGGCAAGCCGAGAGAATGCCATGATCTCTTCGACGGTTCGTGCTTCGCCCTCGGGGATATCCGCCGCGTTCTCTTTCTGTTGATCAAGCTCGGTAAATATCTTGCCGGCACGATCAAAGAAGAACTTCACTTGCTCGATGCGTTTAGATGGCTYGGCGATGAGCCCGAACCCGGGCTGATTGCTCCCGCCCACGCGTTCGAGGGTGCGCTGGGTGAGCAATGCGCCCATGATGGGGCGTTGGCTCAGGTCGTATGCGTCTGTTTTATCGCCGACCCATGCGACAACCTGCATGCTTGTGATCCACACAAACAAGAGCAGGTAGAGCGAGATAATGCTCATCGCGACGAGGGCTGCCTTGTTGCGGAGCAGCTTTCGCATCGCTGGCGACTCTTTCATTCTTCGAGACAGAATCATGAAAGCCTCACTCTCGGGTCAGCGAGTGCGTAGAGCACATCGGTGAGGATGTTTGATGCAATAAACAATGCTGCGAACAGTGCAGTAAATGTTTGGATAACCGGGAAGTCTTTGGCGTTGATCGCTTTGATCAGCGTGCGTCCCATGCCTGGGATGCCGAAGTAAACTTCAATCAGAATTGAACCCGTAATAATGAATGGCAACGAGATCATGATCCGTGTGATAATCGGGATCATTGCGTTCTTGAGCATATGAACAAACATGACCCTCTTCACGCTCGCGCCCTTGGCCCGTGCGGTGCGGATGTAGTCTTTTTGTGATTCTTCGACCATGACCGCTCGATAGAACCGAGTGTCATACCCGAGCGCAACCGTCACATTGATGATCACCGGAAGCATGCAATAGGCCACCCAGTTCGATGGGATAAAGAAGAACCAAGGCGATGAGCCGGCGGACGCATCGACCGAAATCTGGAACGGCCAATCTTTGAAGACATTACTGGGCAGATAGGCCCCCCAATACTGCCCGATCATGATGTAAACCAGCACCGAGATACTCATCCCGATGACCGCGATGAACATGAGTATTTTGTCGGGGGCCCTCCCTCGATAAAAGGCGGAGATCAGCCCAACACAAATCGCGATCGAAGCGGTAATGGCCAGCGTCGGAATCGTGACGGCCATACTCGGCGGGATGGACTTGGTAATCATCTCCTTGACCGTGAATTCTTGATCCCATGATCGTTCGCTAAAATCTAGAAACACGAGTTGCCTCATGAAGATGCCGTACTGCACCACGAATGGCTTGTCGAGACCAAACTCAATTTTCTTGAGTTTAATCTCTTCGGGTGATGGGTTCTTGCTCAGCTGGGCCGAGACCGGATCACTCACCCGTAAAGCAGCCATCATCAGAAAGATAATGGCCAAGAAGACTGGGATGTTGTACAGCGTTCGCCGAACGATATAGGTCCACACGGGTGTAGCTCCGGGATCGATTCACAATGAAAATGTACTCAAAGAAACGAATGAGTGTAAGAAACGAAAATCAGTTCCTCGCGTCGTCGTCCACATCAAGATACTTGAACCATCCATAATAGCGTTCGGTTGGCTTGCAGTTGCGCAGCCAAGGGTTGATCAAGTAGAATCGTTCGCGGGCCATGCCGCCAACATACGCACAGTCATCGAGCACCATGTCACGCATCTGCTCATAGATCGCCGTCCGTTCATCGCTCGGGCCCATCGTCAGGATCTTCTCGTAGAGCGCATCGTATTCTGGGCGTTTGTAGTTGTAGTGGTTTGAGCCTGGGGACTCGTTTGGGCCATAGAACAACGCTAGGTTGTTCTCGGCATCTGGATAATCACTTGCCCAGGCGAACCCGAACATCGGGGCCTTCTTCTTGTTGATATTCTCGATCAGTGTCGAGAAATCGAGATACACAGGCTCGAACTTGATGTTGACCTCGGCCAGCTGACGCTTGACCATCTCGCCGACCGCGTTGTTGATCGCACTCTGTGAAGTCAAGAACCGGATCGGAGGCAAGCCTTCGCCATTTGGATATCCTGCTTCAGCGAGGAGTTTCTTGGCTTTGGACAAGTTCGGTCCACGGGCCGCAGCATCGGCACGGTGGTTTTCTGGATGCCCTTCGAGTCCTGGAGGAATCGGACCATCGTAGACGATTTGTCGCCCGTTATAGAATGTTTTGTTGATCTCATCGAGATCGATCGCGTACGAAATCGCCCGACGAAGAGCGATTTTGTCTGGGGTATACCCGCCAAGGATCTCATCTTCCATATTGAATCCGCGGAAGGTGAAATCGAGCAGCATGTTGGAGTGGTACCGAATCCCCTTGCGGAGATATTCTTCGGTCAGTTCTTTCGACGCGAGATCGAAGGCTTCGGTGAAGTAATCTTCAGGCACCTGTGAGAATCCAAGCTTGCCTTTCGAGAACTCGAGCCACATGGGCTGATCTTCTGCGAACATGGTGAACTCGATGCGATCTACGAATGGCACTTGTTTACCAGCAGCACGGTGGAGCCGATTGCGTTTATCAACCTTGGACCACTCCGAGCGTTCTGGATAGAACACCGCATGATAGTTCGGGTTGCGATCTGCGGTCATCGACTGCTTGGGCACCCAAGTATCGAGGATGAATGGGCCAGTCCCGACGGGGTTGCGGGCGAAGTTCTCGCCATAAAACTCAACCGCCTCATGAGACACAACGGAGGTTTGGAACATGGAAAGGATGTACAAGAACCGGTAGACAGGTTTTTCAAGAACGATCTCAAACTCTGTGTTATTGATTTTGCGGAATCCTTCGACCGGAGCATCATAATCGAACTGATCCGCTGCGTTCTGAATATCTTTGTACTCATTGAACCCGAGAATCGTGTGATCGAGGAGCCACCAGTTTTTGAGTTTGTACTTCTCATCGGCGAGTCGCTTGATCGAGTAGAACACATCATCTGAAGTAATCAAGCGGCCCTTGCCATCTGGGAAACAGGCGTTGTCTTGAAAATAAACCTCAGGCTTGAGTTTGAAGTGCCATGTGGTGCCGCCATCTTGGGTGATGGGCATCTCGGAGAGGAGCAGTGGCTCCATCTCCATCGGACTCGCATATTTATTTGTCAGGAGTGTTTCATAGAACTGGGCGCAAGCCATGTTGTCATAAGTAGTTGAACCGACTACGGGATCGAGGCTTTTGGGTCCATCGGTTCGGATGGGAAGTTGCATGACCTTGAGGGCATCGTCTTTGGGGGCTTGGACCCCGGCAGAAAGAGCCGAGGATGCAAATATCGCGGTTGAGGCGGTTGCCAGAACGATATTTCTACGAGTACGGGTCCAAATCGACATTGATGTTCTCCTCAAGCCTCTATGGCAGGCCTTTATATACAACTCAAGTACCCCAGGAAGGATGCACTCGCAGCCCAAGAGTCTAGGAGCAGACCCGGCATGTCTCAACTTGCTTGATCATGCGACTCTGTTCAGGATTCCTAAACTAAATACGCGCCTTTGGTACCCGACCTGACGATAATTGTTTCAGATGCCAAATATTCCCTCTGATTTTTGTACCGCAACGACCATCCGACGAGGATCGGTCGAGTTCTTGTCCTTTGGTGGGTGCAACTACCTTGGGCTCGCCCATCACCCTGATGTCATTCGAACGGTGCAGGATGCTGTGTCGGTGTATGGGTTGTCGAGTTCGGCGAGCCGAGAGACGACGGGCAATGCCCGCCCGCATGCGATGCTCGAATCTCAGCTCACCGAGTTTTGCAATCATCAAGCGGGGCTGTTGGTGCCCGATGGATACACCGCAAACCTCGCAGCACTGCAAGGGCTCGAAGTGCTTGGGATCAAACACGCACTGATCGACGAGCGAGCACATGCGAGCCTCAAGGATGCGGCGGTGCTTGCGAAGATGGAGATTCATCTCTTCAATCATCTTGATGCGGAACATGCAAGAACACTTCTTCACCAACTCAACGCCCCCGCTGTCATCCTCACCGACTCGGTCTTCACGACCAACGGCGACCTCGCCCCGGTACACGAACTCAACGATGCACTGCGAACCAACGACTGGTTGCTGCTTGATGATTGCCATGGGCTGGGCGTGCTTGGAGATCATGGGCGAGGGACTGCGAACGAACTGGGATTGATTTCTGATCAACTCATCGTCACAACGACACTGGCCAAAGGGCTTGGGTGTGCGGGCGGGATTGTGATGGGGGTGTCTGTTGCGGTTGAATCTGCACGGGATCATTCGATCGCGTATCGGTGTACGACACCGGCTGCACCGCCTTTGGTCGCTGCGGGGCTTGAGGCGCTGAGGATTTTAAAAACAGACGACTCACTCCACAGGCAGCTGCACACCAATATTGATCATGTGCGTGAAGTGTTGCGATCATTGGGAATCGCGACCCATGACTTACAGACTTCGATCTTCGCGTTTACTATTGGCAACGAATCGAATATGAAGCGGCTAGAGCAGGCTTTGCTCGATTGCGAAATCATCCTGCCTTTGATGGAATATCCAAATGGACCGGCCCCGTTGTACTTTCGGCTTGCGGTCAATGCTTCGCACACGCACGAACAGCTCGAGCAACTCCGGGCGGGTCTTGATCGAGTGCTCAATACAGAATCGAGTGTAACGGCATGAATGATGATCTTCAACAACGCTTAGACTTCGCGGTCGCTGCGGCTCAACGCTCGGCGAAGCTCACGCTGGAATACTTCGGCACTTCGGATCTTGATCAAACAACCAAACACGACGGCACGCCTGTCACGGTTGCCGATCGTGCATGCGAAACAGATCTTCGAAAACAAATCAGCGAGGTCTATCCCGAAGACTCGATCCTTGGCGAAGAGTTTGAACGCAAGGTTGGTACTTCGGAATACGAATGGATTATCGACCCAATCGACGGCACCATTTCATTCGTCCAAGGCGTGCCTCTGTTCGGTACCATGTTCGCCTGTATGAAAAATGGAACCCCGGTGCTTGGTGTGATCGCCATGCCTGCGTTGAACGAAACGGTGTATGCTGGAGTTGGTTTGGGTTGCTGGCATACGACCAACGGCTCTGATCCAATTCGTGCGCAAGTGTCGTCTGTTGACCAATTGGATCAATCGTTGATCAGCACGACTTCGATGAGCTACTTCACGACGCCTGCGCTTCGCAAGTTGTACGAACAACTCGATGCCCACGCCAAGCACACGCGTGGGTGGAGCGATTGTTATGGATGGGTGTTGCTCGCGACGGGGCGGGTTGATGCGGTGGTCGAGCCGGTGTTGAGTTTGTGGGATTTTGCGGCTGCAATCCCAATTATCAATGAAGCGGGCGGGCGTTGTACTGATCTGAGCGGAGTCGAAACGCTCGAATCTGGCGAGTTGGTCGCATCCAATGGGTTGCTCCAAGAGGAGTTAATCGCACTGATCCAGTCTCAGGATGAGCTCAATTCATAAACATTCCTGAGGCATCATCTTATGGAAACCCAAATTCTGGGCCAAGAGCCGATTTAAAGGGACTACATGAGGGCATATTCCATATTTTTTCCTGTTTCTGTGCATATTTCTGTCTAGACTTGTCTGCTTCGCCATGCGGCGTTGCAGTCGACGAAGAAGATGCCCGGTTCTCTCTCTCGATACTGACTTGACTCACGGGCATTTGGAAAACAGCAATGCTGAACTTGTATGTAGGGAATCTCCCGTACTCGATGAACGATCAGGAACTCAACGACCTCTTTTCAGAGATTGGTGATGTTCAGTCCGCACGCGTAATGAGCGACAGGGAAACCGGTCGTTCGCGTGGATTTGGTTTCGTTGAAATGGCCGACGATGACGCCGGACACCAAGCAATTGAAAAACTCAACGGCAACGACATTGACGGCCGTGCACTCGTTGTAAACGAAGCACGCCCACGCGAAGAACGCCCACGCGGCGGAGGCTTCGGTGGCGGCGGCGGCGGTGGTCGCAGCGGTGGCGGTTACGGT
>NVSM01000076.1 GCA_002401225.1 bacterium | reverse complement strand
ATTCTTATCGAACGGCAAAGATTCAGAGAAGACCCCCTCCGTCTGCTACACAGACACCTCCCCCAATCTGGAAAACATGAGCCCTCAGGCACGACCTAACCCATTCTCGGACCTGCACAACTCCTACAAGCACTAGGCAAAACCTCCCAATAGACATCCATTCGGCCGGTTGCACGATCCCCCCGCTGCACCCGGCCGATTATGTACTTATCTACAACTCCACCAACCATTTCAATCGCCGCCAAAGAGCATTCTCACTGGTAGAACTCGTGATCGTCGTCGTCATCATCGGMATCATCRGCGCMATCGCMATYCCACGCATGTCNANNRSCTCYGMARACRMCGCCGCCAANNNCGCCGTCATCGSCGAYCRWKCMRYCMTCCAACGCGCMMTCGAYCTCTACGAAGTCGAACACGAAGGCGTGATGGCCCATGTCGGCGCAGGGACACTCAAAACATTCTACCTCCGGCTCATCAAACACACCGACCTCAACGGCACCGTCAATGACGCCACCGGAATCTACGGCCCATACATCAACGGCATCCCCGCAAACAAAATCAACGGACTTGGCACTGTTCGCCATAACGGTGCCGCCGCCGGCGCGAACACCCACGGCTGGCGATACGACACAACCTCCGGACGCGTCGAACCCGATCACCTCGCCGGCGCAACAGGATACAAAGTCACCGGCGAAACTGTCGAAAAGGTCACCGATGACCTGATCAAAGACCTCGGCGGCTAACCTATAATCCAACATGCCAAACGCTTCAAATGAACCAATCATCGTACTCTACGACGCCATGTGTTCTGTATGCTCCGCCAGCGCAATCAAACTCCGCAAACTCGACAACAACCGCAACCGACTATCAATGATCGATCTCCACCAACAAACAACACTTCTCGAAAAACACAATCTCAACCCCGCCGATGTCCGCCGAGTCATGCACGCCATCACACCCGATGGCCAAGTCCTTCTCGCGATGGACGCCCTGCGCATCACAATGCAAGCCGTCGGCAGAGGCTGGATCATCAACTGGACCAAACTCCCCATCATCCGCCCAATCRCCGATCGCCTCTACATCACCTTCGCCAACAACCGCCTGCGTTGGTTTCGCAAACACAACTGCGACAACACCACCTGCTCAACACACACCGATTAAAATGAACAAGTTGACGCAAACACTTCTACACAAGCATCAAAGCCCACACGCCTTGCGAGCCTTCGTATAAGTCTCTTTCGATAAAAAGAACACCGAAGCCGAGAACGGATCCCAAGGAGTCGTCTTACCGATAATCTCCATATGCGCTTTGGCCCCCTGCGTCTCGCCAAGTTGCCACAGCATATAAGCAAAGAACGCCCGCACACGCGGCGTCACCATACTCATCCGGTGATCCGTAAACGCCAAATCATTGGCACGCACAATATCCGATCGAACCTCCGGCTGATTCAAATAACCCATAAACCCAGCCTTCTTATCCTTCTCCATCCGCTCACGAGCAATCTCAAAGTGCGCATACGCAACAACACCCAACGCCGCAGATCCCGCAGCTCGGTTTTTCAAAACCTCCCGCGCAAACCCAATACACTGTTCCTCCGACCCATACCACTTGGCTGTCAAATAATCAAAGTACATCCAATGCGCCGCATGAAAATCAGGATGCGATCTCGTCGCGGCATCAAAGTACAAACGCACCCGCTCATCTTCCTGCCCAAGCCCCTTGCCCGCATAAATCTTCCACGCATGAGCCGTCGCATTCTCAGGATCAATCGCAGTCGCCCGATCAAACGACTCCATCGCCAAGTTCAACAACCCCATAAACTCAGGCACATGCTTGGGCGTCCATCCGCCACCACGCTCGAGCCACGCCCGTTTCACATGATTAATCCCGGCCACCGTATGCGCAACCGAACTCCCAGGCTGCTCATCACACCAAAGCCCGATCCAATCCTGAGGGTCATACCAATCCGCGCCCGCCTCATATATACAAGCGATGTCATTGATATCTTCCGCCATCGCAAGCGACTCTTCGATCGCCCGAAAATCACCTTTCCCAACCAACACACGCATCGCCCGTGTATATTCCGTATCACACCCCCACTCCATCCCCATCCCCGAACCATTCCATCGATGCAACGACTCCCACTCATTTCCTGCTGGTTTTAAAGGCAAATCAAACATCTGCCGATTCGCGCCAAACTGCTCAAGATCTAAATCAGAGCCCGGCAACTCCGCCGATCCATCCGTCGCACGCACCCATTCAACAAGCCGACACAATCCAATCGGCGAGATCGGCGAATCCTTCATTATCGTATCGCCCCGCTGCTCCGCCTCGATCTTGTATTGATCAACCGTCAACTCCCCAAGGCTTGCACACTTACAAGTCCGCACCCGAAGCCAAACCCCGCGCTCCCCTCCCGAGCCTCCACCAAGCATCATCAAGGACCGCAAGTCAGACACACCAACAAGAACCGCAGGATCAAACGACTTGACAACACTCTTCCATCTCGTCTTGGTCGTCGAACTTTTACACAACTCACAAAACTGCCGCTCCCCTTCGCTGAGCATCGCAGTAGGCAACACAAACAAGATCAACAAAATCCGTAAGCTATACGCAACCGCCCAAAGAAACCCCTTAATCGCAAACGACCCCGCTCCAAAGAGTTCATACCCATCATTCCATCGCCCGCCATACCACTGCCAAATCGAAACCTGTTCAATCAGCCCAGCAACAATCAACTCGCCCGCAAGATAAAACGCGGCAAGAAACAGCCCCACCAACGCCCCAAAGTTCGCACTCTTAATCAGCCCAAACCGCGCCACTTGGATCCCCACATACGCAATCAAAAAGATATACGCAACCATAATCCCCGCCGCCGCAATCCCCCACTGATGCGTACTCGTTAACAACGAATACACCCCACCAAGCCCAAAGAAAATACACGCTGCAATCAGAATTACAAACCAGGTTCTCATTTCAATCGATCGTTTCGAGTGTGCTGACAAGAGTTCGCTCCATTCTCTAAAATACAATAACCAAGACGCACAATATAACGCATCTTGCCCGACATAACAACATATGAACCCCGGCAATGCCCCGACAAATCCATTTAATCTTCAAGAATCGAATTAATCGTCAACTCACCTAAGATCGTCTTCTGAACCGGACAAGCGTTGGCGATCTCCTTGAGCCGAGCGCGTTGTTCGTCTGTCAGGTCACCCTCGAAACTCAGCGAGATATCAATCTGCTCTGGGTTCCCACGCCCGTTAGGACGCGAGTGTTCGAGATCGAGCCGAATCGAATCCAGATCMCATCCCTTGCGATCGGCATACATCCGAACAGTGATCGCCTTGCACGCGCCGAGTGATCCTAGCAGAATCTCATACGGATTCGGCGCGGTGTTCGTCGCGTCCATATCCGCCGGCTCGTCAACATAAAAAGTATGCTCGACGCCGGTGCATGTGGTGCGGTATTTGTCTCTGCCAAGAACAACGGTTGCGGTATGTGTACTCATGGCTCATTCTATGCCACGGGTGTTCGATTTACTCCTCGGCCGATTGTTCCGCAGGCACATCACAGCTTCTCTTTCGGCATGGACACACAACCATCGCGCCGATCATGACGCCGAGGCATCCGATGATTGGATGAGTGAAGGACACCCATACCGGCTCTTTCGCAATATTCATTGCGTCCATCATTGAAGTGCCAGGCTCGCGGACTAAAGGTGTTTCGGCATCGGACGCTTTGAGTTTGTCAAAGGCCATGGATACTCCAAGGATGAAAACCAGAAGCATGAGTCCGATGACAGCGTGCTTGGAATGCTTTGAAATCTTTGCGCATGTGAGCCCGCCTAAGAAAGCCGCGAGTAAACCAACAGCGAACATCGAGACAAGCCAGAGAGTCGTGATTTGGTAAGTGCCCGGCTCAAAGGCTCGTTCTGAACCCATTGCCATATAGATCCCACCAAGTGAAAGCATGACGACGATGGCCATAACAATGTAGCCTGCGATGACGGCGAGGATCTTTCTGAGCATTTTAGAGAATCTCCGGGGTAGGTGTGTGGATTTGAGTGTACCAGAAACATGGTCTAGTCGCGAACAGGTTATTGGCCAATGGCCAGAACTTTGGCCATATGTGGTTTCGGCCCAAAGTTGACATAATCGTCTTGTATCTGGAATCGTGGTCGGCTACGGTGAGGTTGAGCAGCTTGAGCTGCCGACTTTAAACGATACACAAAGGGGAGAACTTCTATGAAACTGGTTCCTGTGATAATGATGAGTGGCCTTGTTGCGATGTCGAGCGGGGCTTATGGGCAAGAGCTGGGGAGCTTTGCGGAGCTTGAGGCTATTTTGACTGATCAGATTCAGAGTGAGAACTTTGAGGGGATCAGTTTACAAGGGGGGACGAGCATTGATGTTCCGAACCCGTTGAACTCGGTGACGATTTTACAGTTGCCTTGGAACTGGGATATTCAGGCGGGGGTGACTTATGAGTCGCCGACGCGCCTTGAGATGCATGCTGGTTTTAGTGGCGGCGATGAGAATGTGTATCTTCGGGCGTATGACGGCGTGGAGATTCGGTTTGATGTTGGGCAGGTAGCCTTTGGATTGAATCTGATGAGCTTTGCGTCGGGAACTGCGTACACGATTGAGTTGTTTGATCGGAATGATGTGTTGATCGAAACGATCATTCGGCCTTCGGATGCGGGAGCTACTTTCTTTGGGTATCAGGCGCCGACGGTTGGGATTTCGCGGGCGGTGTTTACGCATCCAACTTTGAACTTTATGATCATTGATAATGTGTCGTTTGGGATGGATTTTATTGCGTGCCCGGCTGATGTGAATGAGGATGGCACCCAGAACTTCTTTGATGTGAGCGCGTTCTTGAGCTTCTTTAATGAGGAAGATGATCGGGCTGATTTTAATGATGATGGGCAGTTTAACTTCTTTGATGTGAGTGGGTTTTTGAGTGCGTTTGCGGTGGCTTGTCCTTGAGAAAGGGAAGGCAATGGGCAATAGGGAATAGGAAATGGGGAAGATGAAGAGGGAGAGGGATAAGAAGTAAGAGCCCCTCCGGCTGCTGCGCGGCCACTACCACCTTTGGGTACTCCGACGGAGGCCCGGGGGAGGAGAGAAGATTTGGGAGAAGAGCACGGCTTGCCGGGGACGGTCAAGCCGTGGCACCCGGCGTGGCCGTGAGAAGAAACAAGACCCCCTCCGTCTGCTTCGCAGCCACCTCCCCCGGAGG
>NVSM01000022.1 GCA_002401225.1 bacterium | reverse complement strand
ATCAAATCGCACCGCCAAACTTCGGTCATCATGCTCACCGGGTATGGAACGGTCGAGACCGCGGTTCAAGCATTGCGATTGGGCGCGGTCGATTTCCTCACTAAGCCCGTCATTGACGACGAGCTTCGGCTGGGGCTCGAACGAGCACTGCGCCATCACGAACTCACCCGCGAAAACACGACCATGCGAACTCGATTGGAAACCACCTTCGGGCTGGGTAACATGGTCGGAGGCGATCATCGGATGCTCAAAATATCCGAGACCGTCCACGCGGTTGCGAACTCGCGCACAACGGTGTTGATGACCGGCGAGTCGGGTGTGGGCAAGAGCATGATCGCGAGTGCGATCCATCAGGCATCGAACCGCCAGGCGCAGCCGTATGTTGAGCTCGCGTGCGGGTCGATCCCCGAAACACTGCTCGAATCAGAACTCTTCGGGCATGTCAAGGGCGCGTTTACTGGGGCACATGCTGACAAGGTCGGCAAGTTTCTCGCTGCTGATGGCGGGACGCTTTTCCTCGACGAAATCAACAGCGCATCGCCGGGGATGCAACTCAAGCTTCTGCGTGTGCTTCAAGAACGCAAGTTCGAGCCTGTGGGATCAAACGAAACGATCGAGGTGGATGTGCGTGTGATCTTGGCGAGCAATCAGCCGCTCGAAGAGATGGTTGCAGCGGGCGAGTTCCGCCAAGATTTGTACTACCGGATCAATGTGGTCAAAATCGAGATGCCGCCTTTGCGTGAACGGGTTGGCGATATCCAAACCCTCGCCGAGCATTTTCTTGATTTACAAGCGAGCGAGTTGGGGCGTCAGTTCACCGGGTTCACCCCCGATGCGCTCGATGTGCTTCGCCGATATGCGTACCCTGGTAATGTGCGTGAGTTGTCAAACATTGTCGAACGGGCTGCGGTGTTGACCCATTCTCAGACCATCGGGCTTGATGACTTGCCTCCGGTGGTGCTTGAGGCAGAAGCTCAACCCATGCGGATCACATCGCACCCTGATGATCAGGCTTGGGTACCAATGACACTCAACGACGCGATGCTCGAACCCGAGCGTAAGTTCGTGCTGGGCGCACTCGAAGCCAATGATTGGAACCGTCAGCAGACCGCTGATGTGCTTGGGATCAACCGCACAACACTCTATAAGAAGATGAAGCAGCTTGGCATTGATCCTGATGATCATGCCCAAGCTGGCTAACCCTTGATTCGGCCGACAAGTGATGCGGCTTTGACCTCGACGCCCTTGAGAATCGATTCGAGCATATCACGGTTTGGAGCATACTCCTTGGCGGTCGACATGGTCACCCATTCCTTCTCGACAAGCTCGGCAAAGTGTTGGGTGAACGAAATCATCCCCTCCTCGCGGCTCGATGCAACAACCGAAGGCAGATCTGAATCTCGCTCTTCACGAATGAGTTCACGCACCATCGGCGATGTCAACAAAATCTCGACCGCGGGCACAACCTTCGAACCTGTGATCTCTTCGTTCGCCGGGATCAGCCTTTGTGCGCAAATCGCTTTGAGTGTGGCTGACAAAGAGTTGCGAACAAACGCGCGTTCGTCCTGGGGGAAGAACTCAAGCATGCGTCCGAACGCGCCCATCGTATCTGAGGTATGCAAAGTCGCAAAGACCAAATGCCCGGTCTCGGCAGCTTGGATCGCGGAAAGTACCGTTTCTTGATCGCGCATCTCGCCAATGAAAATAACATCAGGATCTTGGCGCACGACATGGCGGAGTGCTTCATGGAAATCGACCACATCAATGCCAATCTCACGCTGCGAGATGATCGATTGCTTGGGTGTGAATCGATATTCGACGGGATCTTCGATAGTGATGATGTTCTCGCCTCGCGTGGCGTTGACCTCGTCGAGCATCGAAGCGAGCGTCGAAGACTTTCCTGACCCGGTCACGCCAACGATGAGCACGAGTCCATCGCGTTCACGATGGACGATTTGCGAATAAACATCTGGCAAATGAAGATCGGCATAGCTTGGGATATCTGCCTTGACGCGCCGGATCGCAGCGTGGGTGTGGTTGCCAGAGCGGAGCAGATTAATTCGAAACCGATCGCCACCCTGCCCATCGGCGCCTTCGAGATGCCAAGCAAAATCAAGATCGCCGGTCTCTTCAAACTTCCTCTTCTGGATATCAGAAAGCAACGGATCGAGCAAATGATCTGCTTCTTCTTCGGTCACCGGATCGCCATCTATTGGACGGAGCGAGCCGCCGATGCGATAGGTTGGAGGGATTCCGACCTTAATATGCAGATCGGACGCGTCGAGCCTTGCCATGGCTGCGAGCAGTTTCTTGATATTGAGTGCACCGTGAATCATCGCAACTCCTCTTTTATTCGATTATTTGTCCTTGCGCATTCTATCGCTACTCTGATGATTTTGGAACCTAAAAATGCACTTTTAAATGCGAATCGATCATCGTTCCAACTCCAATAATCGAAGCGACTTCGATATTCGCACCCATTTCTCGAACAATTCCCGCAGCAACAGCTAACACAAGCCCTGTCCTCTGCTCTCTGGGTTTGGTGGTGTAAAGCTCGTTCTTATACACTTCACGAGTCATCCCTATTCCTTCATAAGAAACAAGGAGCCAAACTTTATCATTATTGAAAAATGCGATCATCGAGCAGATGAGATCACACCTGCCCAGTTCGTCACCCAAGGGGTCGCCGGACTGAACGCCGAAGATGGTCGACAATAAGATATCACCTACCTCTTCCAAAACTGGCCGCTGCAACCGCGTAGAACTCTCGCGATGGGCAATCCGCAAAGGACTCGTTCAAGCATAAAAGCGAGCACAGAAAATGCCGGCACCCCAAATAGGGCCACCGGCATGCTTCATGACAGTTCAAATACTACTAATAGATTCTGATACAAAGAGGTCGCGGCATTGTGGAATCAAAACCACTTTACCTATTACTCCAAGCCCGACTTTGCTCGATCGATACCGTCTTTGTATTCTGCACGGTTGGCACGCTCATACGCTTCYTCGTATGAATCGAGCGCCATGTCATACTGACCCTGCACCTCGTACGCAACTCCGCGAGCGAAATATGCCTCAGCAAGACGCTCCCTTTTCCGCTCATTCTCTATTTTCTCATTCAACAATACGATTGCTTCATTCCATYTTTGGGTGCGGAGTTTTCCGATCGCATCGCGATATCCGGTCGAGGACATCGTTACAGTGATGGGAATCTCGCCTCCATAATCTGGATCTTCAACATTGACCACCGCGATCAACTCCGGCTTAGGCTCATCTGAGTTGCTCCCCATATCCCCGATGACAGGAATGGATTCACACCCTACTGGGATGAGCAACATCATGAGTGCCATTGGAATTACGAATCGCATGAATGACGGGATGACTTTCATATGAACAATCCTTTTCTGTTCAGTTTCAGTTGGACAAATCGAGAGGCTCAGCACAATCACAACCCTCTCGAACTCTTAATCACATCCTACCAAGAAACATTGTTCATTTGGTAAGGCATGATGGCAATTAATTTCGCATAAGCCAACTCAAGCTTCGCGAACTCTTCTCTTGATGGCTCATATCTCTTTCTGACGACAGGCTTTGCAACCCTTTGTAATGCAACTCCTAGCTCCTTTGAAGTTGAACCAATTAAAAACAATACGGTCTCTCGCCCTCTCGCCCCGCTGCTTTCGTTACGAACCTGCTGGTTGATATTTCGTTGACGAGTCTGAAGAGAAGCTTTTAAAATGTCGAACTCTTTCAGATCAATATCGCCTCGAACACCAATTTCATCAATGAGCGACCCAAGCCGCTTGATGTCCAAACTCATCTTCGCAATCGAGTTTTCGATTGATTCCTCAGGCTTGTCCTTGAACCCTTGAACATACGCCGCAGCTGCTACTGTGAGACTTGCGATCCCCAACTTCTTGTGATCACTCCCGATTGCAAGAACCCCCGCCGCTGCTGCTGTGGCGGCGGTCTTTTGGCCGGCATCTCGTTTGGCTGAGGCTTGCTCCAACGCCTTCTTGCGATCAWMRWAKMMGRYRKWSMYMWYWWMMMSWAYWSCKWWTKYAWKMRMRWYYRMMMRYRCWWSAWRSSMMTYSYTYKMWYCMCTCKWTGMRSWTKCTRCTGCCCAGTGCCTTGCCTGCGCATTATTCTTAGCTGTTCCCAAACCGTATTGATACATATAGTACAGCGCGGCCATTGCGTCTGGGTCACCAGAAGAAGCCTTGCCCATAGATTCGTCAAAGCGTTGAACCCAGACAGCATCATTGCTCATGTTACTTTGTTGCCCGCTAAGCCCCGCCTGGAATGCTAAAACAACGAAAGCTTTGGATTCAAGTCGATTTATATCAGCTTGCCTCTGAGCCATTTTACTATCCTTTTGGAACACCAACTCAATAGCTTCGAGCCCCCCTCGCCCTTTCCCACCTTTCTTCGCATTCGCAATCGCATGTTCGACCGCATCTCTCGTACGCAAGAGCCAATCATTTGATGGCTTACGAACAAAAACAAACTCACCACCAGAGATTGAATATGGACGAAGTTGAGGCGTCATCGTCTTTGGAAACCCATAGACCTGCATCACACCAGATACACGCTTGCGAACCTCTTGATGTACCGCAGAAACAGACAGCCCTTCGCTCGGAATCTGTTGAAGCACGGATAAGAGTTCATAGGTGAACACTCCGTGCTTTACAGATCCACCTTTGGGCAATGGCTTACTCTCTCGCATTTGAGAATAGCCTCGAGTTTTACTTGTATGCTCAATGGCTTGCTCGCCCCCCGTGCCCGCGGTAAAAACAAATCTAGACTTTGCACTCAATAGTTGGTAGTGCCGAATCAGCGCCTCATTTTCCAACTTCATTTTGCTTGCTACACCGCTCCCACTCCGAGTTGAAAGCCCGGCAAAGCATGAATCAAAGAGTGCGATCACATGCTTTGCTCGCGAGTTAAACAGCTTTGATCGAAGTTCATCCATCCGTAATGATCCTTCAATCAGCCGTAAATCATGTTCCTTTTTGACTACTTCTGAAATCCAAATCGTCCTCGCAGCCTCCACCATTTCGGAATACTCTTCCTCACTCTGTCCGGGTTGATCGTCTGTTTCTTCTATGCGATGGGGCCGATCAAACAGATCTGTCTCTAAGATCTCCTCGCGAACATCAGCCAGCACTAATTTTGTAAGGTCTTCCTCCATGCGAGGAACAAAGTAGCCCACTGGATAATCAGACAAAGACGATGCAGGAATGCTCTGCCCATGACCAGCGTAAAAGAATAGAAAAACATCATCTGGCCCGATGCTCGCCAGTATTTGATCGACGGCTGACAGAATTTCATCGCCAGTTGCGTCTCGAAGTATTGTCGTTTTATATCCAAACTGATTGATAAAAAGCTCACTCATCTGCTCGGCGTCATCAATGGCATAATCCAGATCACCCCAATCGCAGTTTCGATAATCTTCAACCCCAACAACCAACGCATATACATTGCCAAACGGGTTAGGGAGATCAACCGGGCCACCAAATGCCCCGAAGACTGCATAAAAGCTCATCAAACACAACGCCATTCGTATGCTGCTCATCACTCTCTCCATTCTTTAACTAGTCCCATTGAATTAAAAAACACCGACTTATGGCTTTACCGTAAACGAGTGTCCCACCCAAGCCCATTGCGAATATCCCGCGTCATCCATAACTCCTTGCACTGTATCAACAAATACAGTTGCCCAATCATGAAACGAACTCTCTCCACCTCCTCCTGGCCCGCGCGGCACTGCGCCCTCACGAAACTCAAAGCCCTGCCCTACCCAGTGAAGATGCATACCACCTGCGACCTCAGGAGCCGGCAACTCTATCTTACTAAACAAGCTATTCTCAATCGCACGCATCAACTCATCTAGCCCCGTCTCCTCTGCCTGCTCATCCACCCAAGTGTCATCCGAAGGCTCAAATGTCAACGCGATCATCGTGAGTGAACCCGCATCGGACAGCGGCCACTTCTCACTCACTCCGAGTTGGGTATATACGCGCGAACCTTCGACAGTAACAGAAATCACTCGTTGCCCCGATGGTATTGAGTTCAATCCACACTTCATTTCATCGCCAACGCTCGGCGGCGGGGTGCTGTCTGTGATTGGCATCGGCATACCGTTAAAACTTTTAATCGGAAGCTTCAGGAGCAACCCTACAGGTTCAATCTGTTGTTCTTCTTGAACCTGATCCGATCCATCCGATCCCAAAAACATACCGGCAATCGGGCCTATAGCAGCGACTGTTGCAACGAGTGTCGAGAATGCAATTGCACACATCAACCAATTGAATCTCGATTTATTCTTCCGGTCGAGATCCGTCGCATGGTCTTTGAGTTGAGCATCGATTTGTTTTATGATATCTACTGTTTCTCGAGTGCACTGTTCACAAACGATCGGCGTATTGCTCTCGACCTCCGGCCCGAACTGACGCCCGTTCTCTTTTTTATCATTTGAACTGTTTCGTCTTTGAAACCTGGGCATAACTCGAATTACGAACTGCTCATCTGGATTGTGAGATATCTGATTCTGGCTGGCACCAATACCATCTCCTTCTTGCTGATGCTGATGCTGATGCTTGTGCTTGTGCTTGTGCGATGCCCCTTCCTTCGAGATTGAGACTGGACCTATGACGACATCAATGACATCAGGAGACTGATTCACCAACTTCCTGTCGCATGCTTCAGGATTCCGACCAAAGCACATCGGTTTGCCCACCGAAGACCGAATACGCACACATACACTTGTTGTGCCTCTATTTTCGTCGTGCCATTCTGTAAATCTTTTTTCAATTTGATCGCGAGTCAAAATCATAACCCTACGATTCATCTGCTTCTCGTCTTCACACCGAATAACAATCTCAACAACAAAAGACCCCGGGCACGACTGTTTGTTAAAAAAATGACCTCTCTCTTTGATTTCAAGCATACCAAAGTGTACCAGAATTCTACAAAAACAAACACCTCTGATACATAAAAACAACTCTATTTATCGGCCAAACCAATAGATCTACAAAACACACACATTTCTATCCATAAACCGCCAAAATCACACGAATTTAAGCTCAAACTTGCGACTTGCTTTCAAGCTGGGGTTGATTACACTCATCGGCGGCGTTGTTGAAAGCTACCGCGAGTTGCGACTTGCTTTCAAGCTGGGGTTGATTACACTCGGGGCCGGTCGGCTCAGATTCAACAGGAGTTGCGACTTGCTTTCAAGCTGGGGTTGATTACACTCACGATGACCACGCACAAAGGCATCGAGGTGTTGCGACTTGCTTTCAAGCTGGGGTTGATTACACTAATGGTGTGCGGGGTTTGAACTACTACCCCGTTGCGACTTGCTTTCAAGCTGGGGTTGATTACACTCCCCATCTGTCACATCATAGATGGTGCCATGTTGCGACTTGCTTTCAAGCTGGGGTTGATTACACTGGTGGGTTTGAAGGAAGGTCTCAGTATCAAGTTGCGACTTGCTTTCAAGCTGGGGTTGATTACACTATGTAATCGCTTCCGACCTGTATCGACCGCGTTGCGACTTGCTTTCAAGCTGGGGTTGATTACACTCTTCCCGCTGTAAGCACCTCGCACACAAGGAGATAAGCAGCGACGGCATCAAAACAACTCGAGTTGAGCGGGAGGTGACTCGGGCTTTCTTCGCTTTTTTCCCCAGAAAATCCGCATACGCTCAAACTGTTTGTCTGTGATTGTGATGACACGGATCTCTCCATCGGGTGGAATTGCTCGTTCGATACGGGCAATATGTGTTGCTGCGTTTTCTCGGCTTGCACAATGACGAATATACACGGAATACTGCATCATTGCAAACCCATCTTTCAGAAGAGCCTTACGAAAACGGGTGTAGTTTCTACGCCCAACCTTCGTGTCTGTTGGCAGATCAAACATCGCTAAAACCCACATGAATCGATACCCGCTGAATGATGGCATGAACTACYCCAGAACATCTGATGACTCTTGAGGAATTAAGAGCGTGGCTTGGCCTGTTGAATACGACTTGGCCAACGACGCTGCATATCGAACAAGTGCGGCATCGAGCGGGCCGAGGGTTGGCTCTTGGTTTGGCGAAGTGATGACTACTGAAGCCGTCAGCGTAAGAAGTAACTCGGCCTTTGTTTCTTGGTCGAGGTATTGTCGTCCTGATTGAACAAGCCGACGAACTCGCCGATCGATCATTGGACGCAATGGTTCAATCAAATCGTCCGCGAGACAGAATGCATTGGATCGGTTCGCGTGGTGAACTCCGATCGCGGGCATAAGTCCGGCACCTACGAGAGATCTTGCGACTGCGGCGCGGAGCACGGTATATCCATAATCGAGGAATGAGTTGGGCACTGTTCGATCGCCGGGAGATCGTTTGAACTTCCATTCACCCTCAGGTGGAAACAAGGCTTGCCAATAGACTCGAGCCGCCTGTGCTTCGACATTGGTGGAGTCGTTGGATTTAACCTCCTTGATCATTTGTATCAGGCGACGATGAGCAGAGGAGTTTGGATCAAGATTTTCAGCTTGTGAGCGAATTTTGGCTTTGACGAGTGTTGTCCAGAGTTGCTTCTTGRGTACCTTCGAGCAGTCGATCTGATCTTGGATGCGCCAGACTTGTTCGGTATGCGAAGAGATCGGAAGCATAATCGCTGCTGGTAGATGATCGTTCGAGCACACAACCAGGGCAACTCCATGATCAGCAAGTGCTGCTAAAGCGGCGTGTGTATAGGTCACCTCTCGATGATCAACGATAACAAGCCCGAGATCTTCGCACGGGATGCGTTGACGCATCTCAAGCTCACGCCGAGATTGTCCATCTCGAATGATGAGGAGTTGGTTATGCTCGACAGCAAGGTGTGCACGCTCGGCGCTGATTTCAATCGTTCGTCGGGCCATGTTGTAAGCATCGACACAATTAAATGTATAAATCAATATCTATAAGGCATGCCTCAGGATTGAGTCAGTCGTTTGCCCATCGGATCTGTCCTACGGGCGTGACAGTGACCTTTCGAGCACTGTGTTCATACATTTGCTTCGGAGAAACATACAGATTCAGGGGGGAAAGGTCTCCAGATGCCCGAGCATCTATATGCTGTTTATAATGCAGCCGTCCGGTCTGATCTATCTTTCGTACAACACACAGGATCCGCCCGAGTTCCCCTTTGGGATCATCAACTTCAAAGAGTTCGCCGATCGACAAACTCATCACAAACTTGCCCGCTTCGGTGTCAGATTGATCAACGAGCGGAAGTGATTTGCCGTTGACTTTGGTGCGTCCTCGAACAGCGGCATCCCACATCGTGGTCACTTCGCCAGCCCACTTGGTGYTGCCTTTTTTGCCTGTTGTTTCTCGATAGGTGATGTGATGGTTGTTACCTGGTTGCGCGAAATGATAATCACGACGATTGCTCACTTGGCGGAGTGTAGATTTGTTTTCGAGGAGCCGAACACGCTTGATGGGCACGCCTGAGGACATGAACGGCGCGTTTTCGCCTTCAAAGCAGCCCTTTGGATAGTCCCCCTTCCCATCGGGGTCGATGCCTTGTTTTTGTAGATGCTCGACAAGAATCTTTCGAATTCCTTTGTCGCGGATTTTTCCGAGATGCTTTTCATTTTTGATATCGGCAACCACCTTCCGCCGAACGAAAGTGCCTGAGTCTTCGGTCCAGTCTTTGGCATGGAGCCGATTGATTCCATGCCCAACGCTTCCTGGTGCAATGCACTGTTCTGGATCATCGCCGACAAATTTCTGAGTTGGCCCATAAAAAGTTTCTTCGTGGAGTGCGCCAGAGAGTCGACGCAACACACGATGCGAGACTCTTATATCCATCACGGATTGCTCAGCTTGAGTGCGGAGATCATCCCAAGGGCATTGCTTCCCTTCCCCACGCGACTCGGCAAACTTCTGAATTCGMCCCTGTGTRATCARYGCRATCGTGATCGCATCGACCGCATGATGCCGATGGTCTTCGCGGGTCTTTTCGCCATTATCGGAAAGGATGTTGTTGAGTTCCCAATGCCGACGAAGTTCGGCGGTCATCGAACCCCGGGGCATAACCATCTTAGCACCGAGGCAATGAAGGTACTGAGTGACACACCTAGAAATATACTGGGTATCCTTGAGTTGACGGGCAACAAACTGATCGGTGTCGAGTTCCTTCTGAATAAACCGGCGGTACTTCGAGTATGGCAGTTTCTTGGCTCGCTGTAATACCTCGTCGTACTTCTCCGGCTCTGATTCGGCCAGCCATTCATACGGCGTCTTGTCGCCCTTGTCCATGTTCTCTTTGCGGAACACCAGCACCTTGTTCATCATTGAATCATCAAGGCTCCGCCAGTGTGGAAGAATGTGATCTACATCAACCGCCCCTGAATAAAAATCATCTTGAGAAATAATCTTGTTGGAATACACACAAGTACAGTCCTGCTCTTGCCACAAAAGGTATTTATTAATCTTACTCCGCGTTACTTTGTCGCCGACATTGGCAATTTCGTCACCTGCATGCTCACGCAACTTGCGTCGTTTCGCATTCTCGAATCGAATCTCGCGGCGTTTCTCATACGAGTTCTTTGAATCTCGCGCGAGCTCGACATGAATCCGGTCGAATGGAATCTTCGCTTTTTCCGCTCGATCCTTGCAATGCTCACGGATGATTGCGTTCACTGTCTTTCGAACCTCGACCAATGCCTGGCGAACAATCGGATTCGGAAGATCGGGCGATTCGGGCAGGACCGGCTGCTGATCAACCACCCGCTGGTCAGGACGCAGATACCCCGCAGCATGCAGGGCCGAATCCGTCTCATCGTTGCCCATTAAGAACTTGCCTTCTTCAAGATGCGGGAGCAGCTTCTTGATCGCAAACTTACAATAACTTGCATAACTATCGGGAAGATGCGCCGCGCTCGCACGCTCGGCTTGTTCTTGATCGAGTCCACACTCATTGATCAGGGCRGAGATCGCAACATCTTCGCGATCCTCATTGATCAAAATACCAACAATGCGGTCCTTGATTTGGTCATCGAACTTCCAGTAATCCTTCCCCAAGGCGTTCTTGCCGCTGAGAGTGGCGTCGGTGAAATGTCCCTGGAGTTTGTTTCGGCCTGTCCCGTCGTCATTCTCAAAGTTGAACCGGACCTCTTCGGTGAATCCAAGTTTTTTGCGGATCTGATCGAAAGTTCGCTGTTTGGCGATCGAAAGATATGCGATCAAGATGCCGCGTTCTTCGGGAGTAAGTCGGCGTTCTTCGCCGGTGGAGCGATCGATCAGCTTGAGATTATTGACCTCTTGGACAATACGGAACCGCTGGGCAGCCCGATCGGCCACCGGGCACCGAGCGAGACGACGCTCAAGATCACAACTGCCAATGACGCTTCTTGGCCAGTACATTTTCCGTTGGAAAAAAATCCGCCGATGAATACGACTTTGCACATCGTCGGTCAACAGATCGGCGTGGTGCGCACGCTGCCTCTCGAAGAGGATCTCGAACTCATGCTCGTACATATCGCGCCGGGTATGACGATTACGAATACCGACTGGCTCGTCTTCGATCGACACCAGCTCGCCCGCGCCGATCTTATAAAGATACTCGCCGAGTGTTTCGCACCCGGTGTCTTCGATCCGTTTGGCCAGGGTACCGATCTCGACGAGCATGCCTTTGGTTTCGCTTGGCTTGGCTTTGTCGGTTTTGCGGTTCGACAAAAAGCCTCGGCGTTGATTCAGATGCACCAAGACCCGCCCAAACTCATACGCCGACAACGGCTCAATGAGTCCCTTGGCCCGCAACGGGTACGGGTTCATCCCAATCACGGTTTCAAGCCCGCCCTCATCCGTCGGCAAGAGCCCCACCGCTTGCAGGTACCGCGTCAAAAAGCGTTTGCGTCGCGCCCGCCGAGCAACTTGTCGGCGAGCCCCACGGGCTTCACGCCGAGCCTGCGTCTTTGATTTCTCTCCGCCTTGCGTATCCCGATCAACCCCTTCAGGGAAGATTCGCACGCCTGTCGCAATGATGGTGCCGCGATCGCCCTGATCTTCGAGAAGAGTCCAGCCGATAGAAGTGGTGCCAATATCAAGCCCAAGCGTCCGCATGTGATTGCCCCTTCAGCCAATGTTTGGCTTTAGGATGGTATTCCACCGCATATCACTTGACAAGACCCGATCAATCCTGTAGACTCAACGCAGTGTAATCAACCCCGGCTTGTGAGTCTTGTCGTAACAAGATGAGTCCTTCGGGACAACATTCGCAGGCCACGCTCTACGGAGCGACCAGCCGACCACATTGAAAGATGCCGTCGGCCTTTTTTATGCCTACTTCTTTTATGCCCACTGCAAAAACACCGCGATTATCTGAGTGCAGCAATGAATAACGCCCGGCACCATTTGGTACCGGGCGTTTTATAAAAGCGGGTGAACAGATTTGAACTGTCGACATTCACGTTGGCAACGTGACGCTCTACCACTGAGCTACACCCGCATAGAGTGTTTCGCAAAGCCAGTCAAAGACATGTCCCTGCGGGGGTAAAGATATTCCCCAAATGGGCATTCGTCAAATGACTTTGGCAATGAACCTGCAATGAGTCCAGATTGTTGCCCGCAAAGCCCGAAAAACTGGTTCTGATCGGACGATGAACCCTGCTCAACCACCATTTCAATCGATCAAGCTGATCGCTGCCCCTCGTTCTCGGGCGTCATTGATCGCATCCATCACCTGTGCCGAGGTATACGCATTTGAGAGCCAGATCGGATCTTCGAGACCCGGCGCATAGACCACCAAGAACGGGATACCGGTCTGTCCGAGGGTTTCGTTGAGGTGCTTCCATCCCGGAGCGGTGGTACTTGTCAGATCGGCCACCATCGGGACAACATCAGCACTCAAAAGCTCCGCCTTGACAGGATTCCGCGAGAGCACCTTGGCTTCGAGTGCTTTACAGTTCAGGCACCACTCGGCGGTGAAGTCAAGCACCACGACCTTGCCACTATCGAGCGAGGTGGCGAGGAACTCTGGAGTGAACGGCTGCCAGAAGTAGTGATACTGGTGCATAGTCTGGTTGTATGCGACGAATGAGCCGCTGGTCGCGAAGATCAACCCCAACACCGAATAGGTCAATCGTGGCCCGACCCGTTTGGTGATCTTGAAGGTTTGGTAGATCAACCAACCGCCGGTCGTCACGCCAACCAGCCCGATCGCCCACCAATGCACAGCCTTGCCCCACCATGGGAAGACCCACGAGTTGCCAGAGCCGTACGAAATCACTGAAGTACCCAAGAAGTAGGCACCCGCTGCGAGCATCAACAGTCCCATGACATGCTTGATGAGTTCGCTTGCTGGGCCGGTGCGTGGGAGCTTCTCAATCATCTTGGGGAACATCGCCAGCACAACATAAGGCAATGCCATGCCGATGCCAATGAATGCAAACACGGTCAATACCAACAACGCCGGCATAGTCGCTGCACCGGCGAGCAATGCACCCGCAACGAACCCGAAACAGGGCAAGCCAAGCACCGCGGTCATGATGCCGAAGATGAATGACCCTGATGCCGAATCCGCCTTGGGATTCACCATATACACCTTCTGAGGCAGCTTGATCTGGAACAACCCCATAATCCCAAAGCTCATCACCACAATCACCACGCCGATGATTCCGGTGATCCACCAGATRCCAAARATGATYGATGGATCRGTAAACTTSGAYACAAACGCAACMGGAATCCCGATCCCGAYCCAGAAAGTCACCACACCAATCGCCATCCACATCGAGAGCATAAACGCCCGCGACTTGCTCTCGCCTGCATGTGCTGAAATCGTCATCACCTTGATCGGGATCACTGGCAGCACACACGGGGTCAGGTTGAGGATGAACCCGCCGATGGCTGCACTCAATGCGAGGACAAGCACGCCCGCGAACGAGTTGGTATCGGGGATCACAAACATTCCAAGGAATCGACGCTCGATTTTGACTGCTTCGCCCGCTGAAGATTGGTCTGTGCCTTGAGCATCTGATGAACCTGCGTTGTACCCATCAAATGTAGCTGAGGGTGTTGTGGCCGATGCGATGGCATCAACGATGTTGATCGTCGCGACCAGCTTTACATTCGTCGGAGGCAAACAGGTCGTTTCATCACAGGCCTGATAGCTCAGGTTCAGTTCGAGTTCTTGCTGACCCAAGGCTGCCGCATCGTCAATGTGGACTGGCACATAGATCACGGCTTTGCCGGTGTATACCTGATAGCTGATCGGGTTACCCGTCATGAAGAAATCGACGCCAACCGAGATTGGAGTCGGCCAATGGATTGCACCAAATGTCACGCCTTCGATTTCTGGGAGACGCAGCGTCGTCGGAACCGGATAAAAATCGCCCATTTCTTCGGGGACAATTGGCTCGTTGAGGTTGGAATGATAATGCTCGGCATGATCCAAGATCACTGCGAGTACAAGATCGGAACCCTGTGTAGCTTCTGTTGCAGACGATTCCATCGTCACAACAACCGGAGCATCGTCTGCACTCGGTGGCGAGGAAACCATCCCGCTGCCAAAGCTCGGTTGGGCCAATGCAGGCCCAACAACCACCCCCACCATGAGCACACAGAGAAGCCCAAGGCGAGAACCTAATGAACGAATAGATGAACGAATAGATTTGATGGGTCGAGTGAGTCGCATACAGCGTGATTCCATTCAGAGAGTAAACTCAAGTTGGCTATCGGATACAAACCTCTTGGCAAAGAAGCCTACGGCTATCCTATCGGTTCAACGATTCAGGTCGAATCGAAGTTGATTCTTCCATCTCAAACTGTTCAAAGATGAGATTTGTTCCAGAAACATGCTCATCAGGTGTCGGAAGATCAAGATTTTATACCCGACAGACCGATATCAACGGGTGTATCTCTATACGAGTGAAGATTTTGATCTGTCTCGACCCGCCACCACTTTTCTATTGGAACCCGCCCCGCCATGAGCATGTTGGACCAAAATGAAATCGACGCCTTGCTCAATGCAGTGGATACTGGCGATGAGGCTGAAGAGACAGATGATGTCCAGAAGATCTTTTCACGAACCCGAAAAGATCTCGATACGGTAGAAATTCGACAATACGACTTCAAACGCCCAGAACGCGTCTCCAAAGACCAGATGCTGGCACTCGAAACACTCCACGAAGCGTTCGCAAGAAATTTTGGTGCTTCATTATCCGGGTTCCTACGAACCATTGTCGAGGTCCGGGTCGCGGCATGTGAGCAGATGACCTATGGCGAGTTCGTTGCAGGACTCCCAAACCCGACCAGCTATAACCTGATTCAACCTGATAAACTTGAGGGACAGATGTGCCTTGAGGTTTCGCCTTTGATTATCTACCCGATCATCGATCGGCTTCTCGGTGGCACCAACCAAGACCTATTCATTCCCCAGCGCCCGATGACCGCAATCGAGCAGCGTTTGATCTCCAATGTACTCCGCCGAGGTCTCGATGCGCTCTCTGAAGCGTGGGAAAGCGTCCGCGAACTCAAGTTTGAGATCGTTGCCCACGAGTCCAACCCCCAACTCGTCCAGATCGTTCCGCCCAACGAGGTGGTGATGGTCATTGGGCTCGAGGTACGAATGGCCTCTCGCGCGGGCACGATGAACCTGTGTATACCTTATAATGTGATCGAGCCGGTGATGGACGAGTTGAGTTCGCAGAGTTGGTTTGCGGTGAGCCGAAGCGAGAACGACAATACATCCCACGATCGAATCACAAAGAATATCGACCAGACCGGCATAGAAGTATCTGCTGTATTGGCCGAAACTACGATCACGCTCAAAGATCTCAGCGATATGAAGGTTGGCGATATGCTCGTCACCTCGAAGGGACATAAAGACCCTGCTTTGATTCTTGTCGGACAGGAATCCAAGTTCTTGGCCCAAGTCGGTCAACATCGTGGTAACCGAGCGGTTCGGATCACTCAATCCGTCGCCCGAGGCGATCGGGTCCAAGGGCATACCCAAGACTGAAATACAACTTCCTGCTTTGCAAACGCCACGCCCAATCACGAGTTGACCACTCAATTGGGTTGATTCTTGATTGCTCGGTGTTCTATACTTGACCGGAATCTTCGGGCATGGTGTTCGGGGATAGGAGTATGTCATGCTTATGGTCTTGCGCCATCATGGGTAAGCGGCTATCGAACATGTTCGGAGCTGTGCTTGCGAGGAAGGGACGGACAATGCGATAACCGCTGCGTCCATCCTGTATCTGAGCGGCAGATAGGGAATCCCCCTCTCGCCCCAAGCGTTCGACCGCGGCTATATATGCTTCGCGGTCATTTGTATTTTTGCATCTTATCCAAGTTCGGATAAAATGCTCGTCAGACAGTATCAAAAAACTCAACATCTCAGCAACCAAACATCCAAAAAACGCTCGCATAGACGCGGGCACGAAAGAAGCCGGAGCAAGCCATGAACACAGCAGAAATGATGCGAATCCTCGATTCGATCGCACGCGATCGTAATGTCGATAAGAGCCTGTTGATCTCGGATCTCGAGACCGCGATGGTCTCGGCTTGCCGAAAGTTCTTTGGCACACTCGATGCAGATGAGTTCCAGTGTACAGTCGATCCGATCACCGGCGAAATCCAGCTCTTCCGTTATAACGAGCCGATGGATATGGACCCCGCTGATTTCGGACGAATCGCAGCCCAAACCTTTAAGCAGGTCATGATCCAACGSTTCCGCGATGACGARCGYCARTCGCTTATGGAAGAATATTCCACACGCGTAGGCACACTCGTGACCGGCATCGCTCAACGATACGACCGCGGCGCGTTGGTTGTTCAGGTTGATCGTGCGGAGACCATCATGCTCCGCTCGGAACAGATTCCAGGCGAGCAGTTCATGCCTGGCGATCGTGTCCGCGCGATGATCCTTGATGTCAAGGACATGGGCGCACAGGTCAAAATCTACCTCTCTCGCGGGCATCCAGACTTCATCCGTAGGCTCTTCGAAGTTGAAGTTCCTGAAGTCATGGAACGCACCATCGAGATCAAAGCAATGTCTCGCGAGCCTGGGTATCGCACCAAGATGGCGGTCTCTTCGATCGACTCAAAAGTCGACGCGGTTGGTGCATGCGTTGGTATTCGTGGTTCACGAATCAAAACGATCGTTGAAGAACTCAACGGCGAAAAAATCGATATCGTCCGCTGGAACGAATCATCACAGATCCTCATCGCCAATGCACTCAAGCCGGCAGAAGTCAACGAAATCTCGTTGTGCTTCGAGCTTGGACGCGCGACGGTTGTTGTTCGTGATGATCAACTCTCGCTGGCGATCGGCAAGCGTGGGCAAAATGTCCGCTTGGCTGCTCGTTTGACTGGTTGGGATGTTGATATCTTGACCCCTGAAGAGTTCACCAAGGGCTTGACGATYTTGTCGGAAACMCTCCAGCAGRTYGAAGGCRTCACCGACGAAATGGTCGATCGCTTGGCAGCGTTGGGCATGATCTCGGTGTTCGACATCGAAGAGGTCGGCGAAGAAATGCTCTTGACCGAACTCGAACTGAGCGAAGAAATTTCAACACAAGCCATCGAGCTTTGTGCAACCAAAGCCAAGGAAGTCGCTGCTCAGCAAGAGATCGACAAAGCCGAAGCTGCTGCACGCAAGGCTCAGGAAGAACAAGCCGCTTCGGCGATTCTTTCTGGCGACGCTACTGGCGACTCTTCACCAGAGGTTGCAGCCGCTGCGATCCTTGGTGCGATCGCAACAAATGCACCAGCCGATTCCGATACAGGTTCAGCAGAACCTGACAAGGCATCGGAGAACAGAGCAGCCGATATCCTCGGCGGCGATTGATAGTAAAGAACATCGCCCAAACATGTGTGTACATGCTTGTGTACGAACGAATGAGACCGAATACGACACGACCGAAACGAACCGCAACACGCGTTGGAGCAGCAGTTGGCCAATACACGAATCTTTGAAATCGCAAAAGACCTGGGCATCAAGTCCAAAGCGATTGTGGAAAAATGTCACGCAGAGGGTCTTCCCAAAGATGTGATCAAGAACCACATGTCGACGGTGTCGATCGGTCTTGAGCAAACCATCCGCGAATGGTTTACTGTCGATGATTCGGCAAATTCATCGCATACTGCGGTGGAGCAAGCGGAAAAGGTTGATATCTCGAAGGTTCGCGAGACCAAAAAGAGAACAACCAAAGCCAAGAAGGTCGAGTCTGATACAGACTCCGATGGCGATGCAGATACTGCGATCGCAATCGCCCCCCCACCACCAGCACCTGCCAAAGCCACGAAGGCTGTAAAGGCAACGCCTGCTCAACCAATGGCGACCAAAGCAACAGCACCCAAGGCAACTGCTGTCAAGGCAACCGCGACCAAAGCAACCAAAGCAACACCCGCTGCGCCTGCTCCTACACCACCACCAGCAGCCCCTGCTCCAGTGAAGATCAAGGCGTTCCATGTTCCTGCCGGGCTCTCTGCTCATGCACCAAAGCTCAAGGAACCAGATGCGCCTGCTGCCCGATTAGCACCAGCTGCGAAAACTACAAAGCCAGAACAGCGTATTGTTCGAGCCCCAGAGCCAAAGATCACAGGTCCAAGCAAACCACCAAAGATGAATGTCCCTACACGCCCAACAGCAACGGGACCAGTCGGGCGTCAGCTTGAGAAGAAGACCCAGATCAAGCTTTCTGGCCCGAAGGTTATTCGCATCGAAGCTGCCGAACATGTCGAGGCACCTCGGCGTCGTCCACCACGCGCTGGTGGTTACGGCGGACCTGGCGGCGGTGGCGGAATGCCAATGGAAGGGCGTCCACCACGCGGTGGCGGCGGCGGCGGCAACGCGCGTCGACGCGACGGCGGCCAACGCTCGGGCCCAGACTCTGGACCAGGACGCGGATGGACCGCAGCCGATCTGGCCGAGCGCGATGCACGGCTTAAGCAATCTGGTGGGTATCTCAAACAACAGCAGATGCGGATGCGCTCATCAGCAAACGCTGCCCAGACCCCGGCCAAAATCGGTGGTAAGGTTGAAATCGCAGCTCCGTTCTCGATTAAGGATCTCTCGGCAGCCACCGGCGTCAAGGGTGCCGACATCGTCAAGAAACTCTTTATGTCGGGCGTCATGGCGACCATCAACTCGGGCATCGATTCCGAAAAAGCCCAAGAGATCATGATCGACTGGGACATCGAGCTTGAAGTCATCGAAGCCAAGGGTGCTGAAGAGCAGGTCGCGGAGCAGTTTAAAGCACGCGAACGAAAAAACGAACAAGCTCGTGGCCCAATCGTCACGATTCTTGGTCATGTGGATCACGGCAAAACCTCACTACTCGACAGAATCCGCAAGGCCAATGTCGCTGATGGAGAAGCCGGTGGTATTACACAGGCAACAAGCGCATTCCGTGTGCCTGTGTCGCTTGGTGATACCGAGAAGTTCGTTACCTTTATCGATACACCTGGCCATGAGGCGTTTACCGCGATGCGTTCGCGTGGCGCCAATGTGACTGATATCGTTGTACTTGTTGTTGCAGCAGACGACGGCGTGATGCCTCAGACGGCCGAATCAATCTCGCACGCCAAAGCTGCGGGCGTACCGATCATCGTTGCACTCAACAAGATCGATAAAGAACAGGCCACCGAAGACAACATCCAACGGATCTACGGGCAGCTCGCAGAGCATGGGCTCAACCCAACCGCATGGGGCGGCGACACCGAAGTTGTCAAAACCAGTGCGACCAAGGATATCGGTATCCAAGACCTCCTCGAAATCCTTGATCTCCAAGCCGAGATCCTTGAACTCAAGAGCGACTTCTCGGGTCAGGCACAAGGCACCGTCATCGAAGCTCGTCCAGAGGGCGGGCGTGGTAATGTTGCCAATGTTCTTATCCAAGAGGGCGAACTCAAGATTGGTGATTTCATCGTCATGGGTCGTGCCTTTGGGCGTGTGCGTGACATCACCGATGATCGCGGCAACAAGCTCAAGAAGGCACTCCCGCCAATGCCTGTCCAGATTTCGGGCATCAACTCGCTTCCAGATGCGGGTGATAAGTTCTACTGCTTGGGTTCACTCAAGAAAGCCGAGAAGGCTGCTGCCGAACGCCGAGAGCGTGAGCGCCAAGCACTGCTCGCGATTCCTAAGCTCACCCTCGACAACATGTTCACCCAGATCGCCGATTCAGAACTCAAGGAAATCCTTGTGGTGCTCAAAGCCGATGTCCAAGGCTCGGTCGATGTGCTCAAGTCTGAAATCCAGAAGGTCGGCAACGAAGAAGTTAAGGTCCGCGTGATTCACCAAGCAGTTGGCGGGATCACCGAATCGGACATCTTGCTCGCTGAGGCATCCAAAGCCATCATCATCGGGTTCAATGTCATCGCCAACTCGAAGGGCCGAGCGCTCGCCGAGAACAAGGGCGTCGAGATTCGTAACTATCAGGTTATCTATCACATCGTTGATGACATCAAGAAGGCTGTCGAGGGCTTGCTCTCGCCAGACATCCGCGAAGAAGTCATCGGGCACGCAGAGGTCCGCGAGGTCTTCAAGGTCTCGAAGGTCGGCACGATCGCTGGTTGTTTCGTCACCGACGGCACCGTCCAACGCGACGCGCTTATCCGCGTTACTCGCGATGGCGTGGTCATCGAGAACGGCCGCAAGCTCGAACAGCTCAAGCGGTTCAAGGACGATGCCAAAGAGGTTCGCGCCAACATGGAATGTGGCATGAAGATCATCGGCTACGACGACATCAAGTCGGGCGATGTGCTTGAATGCTACAAGACAATCGAAGTCGCGCGTACGCTCGACGATTAACACAGGATCCCCCATCGCACGCCGATGTACCCGTCGGCGTGCGTTTTAATTCCACATCACTACCCCCSMKKCGGAGAYGMYCGCTTGAGACGCCGAAGCCTGCAAAYCGCATCGAATATCCAACAAGAGCTCCAAMARCGCTTGGCSCGTGGGCTCAAYGAYCCRCGCATCCGTGGNMTTGNTSACMGTGACCAARGTCGAAGTMTCGGATGATCTYAAAAACGCGMWGGCGTATATCTCGATCTTRCCYGAAGAACGCGCCAGCCTCACGATGCACGGSYTSACCGCYGCGACCAAACGGYTGCGYCGAGATGTYATGGAACGCATCCATATCAAAGAGATGCCCACCCTCAAACTCATCTATGACGAAGGGCAAAAAGCCGAGCAGGAAGTGTTCTCGATCCTCGAACAAGACCGCCAAGAACAGGCTGCCAAATCCTCCTCAAAGTGGTCACAGGCACCATCAATGCCAGACATGACACCAGACGAAGAATCTGAAACGACCACGGAACCACAGACTACGGAACCCAAAGAGGACACCAACGGGTGAGTACGCCAGATTCTGACATCATGAGCAAGTTCATGCACAAGCTTGAACAATCCTTCGGCAGCCTTGGCGGCGTCGGATGCGCGGATCTCATGGATCACACGATCATCTCTGCCGACCCGCTGATCAGCGAGCTTGTGTTCTCGATGTTGGTCTGGGAAAGCTCGATCGAGCATGCCCAGCGTGCGGTCGAATGTATCAAGGCCAATCTAATTGACCTCCACGAACTGCGTGTTTGCACGCCCGAAGAACTTACCGCGATTTTGCCCTCGCGCTACCCGAGAAGCCTCGAACGCAGCCAAAGGTTGATTGGAATATTGAACTCCGTATTCGCTTCAGAAAACGAGCTTTCGCTGAATCGATTGCGAGAGATGAACAAACGCGATGTGATCCATTATTTCAATGTGATCGACGGGCTCCCGCCGTTTGTTTCTTCGCGTGTGATCTTACTCGGGCTGGGATGGCATGCCTTCCCGATCGATGATTGGCTCGCCAAACAGCTCGCCCGTGAGCAAATCACCGATACAACACTCGATATTTATCAGCAGACCCAACGCATGGAAAAAATTGTCCGCGCGAATGACGCCCTGCGATACTACACGCTGCTCGAGCATTGGGCTTCTGATCAGCGGGTCTCAAAGATCGCCAACTCAAAGGCAGCACTCAGCAAATCAAACGCAAAGGGATCATCCTGATGCATGCCCATCCTCGATCGTTGCTCTTGATCATCATCGCAGGATCAGCCCTTGCATCACTTCCTGCCTGCACGCAACAACAAACCAAACAAGAACGATTGATCGAGATCACCGAGCACATCGAGAGCCCGCTGCGGACGCTCGAAGCACGGGCCGAACTCGAGTTGCTCAACCCGATGGACCCTGCATCGGACGATGTTTTACGAACAATCGCCCCCGATGCACTCAATGAACTCTTGCCGGGCTCGCCGGGATACCAACGCGCCTTGACCGAACCCGCAGAGGTTGCTGCCGACGCACTTGCTTTAGCCGATGTCCAAGGCCAAGCTGATCACGGTGAGGCTATTCACGATAAGATCGACCCGAGCCGAAAATCGCAGGCGGTGAAGCTCTATACCCAAGCACGCACGCTCCGCCAAACCGGGAACACAGCCCAAGCCATCGAGCTACTCAAACAAGCTTCGCAGCTCGACCCGTTCGCAGGCTCGCTGTTCCGTGAACTTGGCGATGCATTGATTCTCGCAAACGATCGGGTTGGCGCGATCAACGCATATGAGCACGCTGTCGAACTCGGCGATCGCTCGCCAAGGGCTTTGATACATCTTGCGAGCGACGCGTCTACGCGAGGCGATGACGCCCGTGTTCTTTGGTTGGGCAGCACCGCATTGGCAGACCACGCTATTGAAAAGCATCCGATGGCCCGCTCGATCATTGGCGTGCTTCTTGGAAGCGCACAAATCAACTCGGGCTATCTCAAAGCAGGCGCGTTGACGCTCGAAGAATCGTTGTCGTCGTTTGATACCACTTCGCGTGATCTGCGATGGAAGCGTGAGATCATCGGGATCATGAGCCAGCGATCATCGCTGTGGATTTTAGCGGGCGATGCGTGGGCTTCGATCGGTGCCCACCAACGCGCCCAAGACGCATATGCCTATGCAGACGCGAACTCACAACGATCACCGCTCGCCCTCGTCGCTCGTCAAATCGGATCGGCCTTACGCCAAGGGCACCCCGCGGGTGCATCGTTGATTTTCTTGAGCCATCTTGAGCACAACGGGACAGACCTTGGAACCGAGGAACACCACTGGGCCAACACCCTCGCATCATTTAAAGGCATCAGCGATGTGCTTGCCAACTCGATCAATGAACTCAGCACCCGCCCAAACCTTCAGCCCTCCGTCCAGCGATCACTCTTAGGCGTAGAACTCGAAGCGCTTGATACTGAGCAAGGAATCATTAGACTCGCCAATGCGGGATCGACTGCCAACGATCCGATTTTGTGCTTACAAGTTTTACGCCAGATCGAAGATGAGGACGAACGCTTTGATGCTGCAAGTTCGATTCTTGAAGCCAATCCTACCATCGCTCGGGCGGTTGCTTCTGGGTTCCTCCGCACGCTCGATCACCCCGTCAAGTTCATGGGAACACACGCTGCTCCGAGTTCACAAGCCCAAGAGCTGCTCCTCACTGCGATGGGTATCGGGCTTGGGCGTGCTGATTTGATCGGACACCTTGAGTCGGATCTGATACTCAACCTCACCGAATTGCACACCTCCCACTGGCTCGCTACCCACGCCCAAGCCTTTGCACTTGTCGGCCAATGGGAAAACGCATCGACACTCATCGCAAAACTTGAACAGCACACGCACGATGATAATCCCCCAGCTTCGCGTCAGCTTGCATCGACACTCGTCGTCGCCCAACAAGCAACTGCCGCTTGGGATGTCATCGAGCCATTGGCCAATGATGCGGATGCGCAGGTCGAGGATCTTCTTCTTGGTGCGCAGATCGCACAAACCCGCCAAAGCTTTGAAGCCGCAGCTGCCTATCTTGAACGCGCCACTCAGATTGATCCGTTCAACGAGAAGATCGCCGAGCAACTCTTCATGCTCCGTTCTCCATCATCACCAACTGGAGATAAAGAAGAGCTTGGGCTCATCGTCCGCCAGCTCTCGAGCACACGCCCACGATCGACCCTCTTTGGGCTTTTGCGTGCCCGCGAACTGGCAAGAAACAATCTCATCACCGAAGCTGAGATCTTGCTCATCGATCTCAACACCCGCTATCCTCATCGCGAGATCGGCTACGACCTGTTACTGAGCATCTGGAAAACCCAAAGCACCACGAACTATCCCGACGCGCTTGTCGAAGGAGTTGAGTGGCTCGAAGATCGAATACGAACCAACCCAAACTCGATCCAAGGCATCATTAAAACCGCTCAGGGCTTGCTCGAACTTGAAGAGCCTCAACGAAGCTACCAAACGCTTGTTGATGGCTATGCACGCACCGGCTCGTTCGAACTCGGACGCACGATCGAACTCATGCTTGATGGGCCGATGGAACTACCTCAAGAGGCACGCGAACATGCGATCGATCGGCTGAGCAAGCTCGAAGGCATCGATCCAGCTATCGAATATGCCGTGTTCTTGGCGACGCTTCAAACACAAGAGGCAATCGATGACCTGCTCACCCGGCTGCACACCTCGTTCCAAGCTCAAAGGGTTCAGATTGAGCTGCTGCCTGCACAGAAAAACCTACTCACCCAGCTCGTTTTCGCACTTGTCGATTCTGTCGAGACCCTGCATAGTGAATCGAGTATTCTCGAACTGATTTCACTGATCGAAACCCATTCGCCTCAACTCGGCTTTCATCTTGCCCGTGTTCAAGTGCTGTTGCTTTCGCAGCAGCCTGAGCTTGATCTCGATCAGCTCATCGGAGTTATGCGGGCATCTGCTGCCCAAGCGAACGAGGAACTCGAACGGGATCAACTCTTGACCCTGCCCATACAATCGCTCCTTGGCGAAGGGCGAACGCACGAAGCGATCGCGTTGCTGAGCCGACTCTCGATTGAATCTGATTCACTCAATGCAGACTTTGTCGTCGAGACATACCGTTTGCTTGGTGCGGTTGGAAACAACGCCGACATGCTTGGCGTGCTTGATCTCTATACACAAAATGACGGGATGTTGGCACAGGCGATCGAACTCACGACCAACCAACTTGGCACGCCTGCCCGCAGCAAGCCTGCGGTTACACTTGATGAGCAGCGGGCCGACCTTGCCTACACCGCAGCGGTCATGGCGTCGGCCTTCGAACGGGACGATCAATCCGAGTCCTACTACCAGCTCGCCCTCTCCTACGATATCAATCATGCCTGGTCGAACAACGACTATGGCTACATGCTCGCCGAGATTGGTGACCGGATGGAGTATGCGGTTGAACTGCTTGAACGAGCGGTTCTCTCGCTTCCAAACGAAGCTTCGGTCATCGATTCGCTCGCTTGGGTTCGCTACAAAATGGGCATCTTTGATGATATTGAGCAGGGTGAAGATCAGCCCAAAACACAAGGCGCTATCTCGTTGCTTGAACGAGCAAACAAGCTTGATGTTGATCGTGAAAATGCGACGATCATGCTTCACCTTGGCGACGCGCTCTGGCGTGGCGGCTACATCGAACGCGCGAGCAACGCGTGGATCGGAGCTGAAGACATCGCCCGTTCACGAATCCGTCAGCTCAATGGCCAGCCCAACCCAAACCAGCGAGCGATCGACGCGATGAGTTCTGAACTCCGCGAGATCCGGTATCGGCTTCAAGACGCCGAATCGACCGGCCACCCAACGCTCGCCCCTCTTGGCGACGGGTACAGCACCGATTCAGTGCACGAAACAGCAGCCGATCCATGATTTCTTAAACTCAATCGTCACCCCATCTGAAAGTTGGCCCCGAGCGTCCAACAATCTAGCCGAAGAATAGCAAACCGACAGAATCTGCCCGAGTGCAGCAAACGATACAGGAGCCCGAATATGGCAGGTCATAGTAAATGGTCAAACATCAAGCATCGCAAAGCAGCCCAAGATAACAAGAAGGGCAAGATTTGGTCGAAGTGTTCCAAAGCGATCATGGTCGCCGCCAAGATGGGCGGGGGCGATCCTGAAACCAATCTCTCGCTCCGCTACGCGATCGATGAATCGAAGTATGCCAACATGCCCAAGGACACGATCAAGCGTGCCATCGCCAAGGGCTCGGGTGATACCAGCGGCGCAGACTATCAAGATGTCGTCTTCGAAGGCTATGGCCCAGGCGGCACCGCGATCCTGGTACTCACGCTGACCGACAACAACACCCGCACCGTTGGCGATGTTCGCAACATCTTCAAGAAGAGGGGCGGCTCGATGGGCAACGCGGGGGCCGTCGCATTCATGTTCCAGACCAAAGGGCAGATCATTATCGACGCATCCAAATATGATGAAGACACCATCATGGACAAGGCGCTCGAAGCCGGCGCCGATGATGTCCAGGCTCCCGAAGGCGCCGACGAAGAGAACCCGGGCGTATGGACTATCTTGACAGACGCCACTGAGTTCATCACGGTCAAGGAAGCACTCGAAGCCGACGGCGTAGAAATTCTCGAAGCCGAAATCGCTCGCATCCCCGAGAACACCGTCCCCGTCGCAGGCGACGATGTCCGCAAGGTCATGAACCTGATCGATACGCTCGAAGACAATGACGATGTGCAGAAGGTTTATTCAAACGCCGACTTCAATATCGAAGACCTCGCCAACCTCGAATAAGTCAGTCTTGGGCGAACGCCTTGAGAATGAACGCTTCAACGACCTGGGAATCTGGGTCGTTTTCTTTGCCGATGTTGGTATTGATTCCTTTGTGATCTGGCTCGGGAGCATAATGAACCTTGGCCATCGCTCCGGTTGCTGCCCATGCTTCAACAAGTTTGGGTGTCTCAATCCGTGATCGCGCACGATCGATATGCACCGCCAATAAAGGCGGCAAATCATCGCCGGGCTTGGCTTGGAGGGTTGGCGATGCCTGAATCCAGGCTTGTGTATCAGTGCCAAATGCTCTCTCGTACATCTTGCGCGTCACTCCGGTGAGCAATGGCGAGTTCATCTGGTTGGGAATGTCATAGCCTGCCCCATCGAGCAGGACCACGCCATCAAGGTCTGAAGGCTTCATGCCATACTCGCTGAGAAGGTCCTCGTCGCAAGCAACGATCGCGGCGATGTGTGCACCGGCACTGTGCCCCATGATGACGATATTACTTGCGTCGCCGCCGAACTCTTGGGCATGGTCTCGGACATATGCAATCGCCGCGGCTGCATCGCGTGCATGTTCAGGGTGCTTGACCCTTGGCGAGAGCCGATAGTTGATACTGACATAGACCCAGCCGTTGCGCAATGCCATTTCGGCTTTGTGTTCGAGGCGTTTCTTGTCGCCGAAGGCCCATGCGCCGCCGTGGATGAAGATCAGGATCGGACGATCAACTACATCTTGTCCTCGTCCATGAATATACATCGGCTGATACACATCCAAACTCGTCAGCCCTTTACGCGTCCATCGGCGATTAATGTATTTGATATCCTTCGTCGCCTGCATCTTCATCGCAGGCGATGGCTCGACCACCGGCTCAGGTTCGTTGAGATTAATTTCAACATACGGCGTATTCGATTCTGGCTCGACGATACCACTGAGATTGACAACGACCAACGAGAGTACAACAGCAGCGAGTGTGAGCATTGTGATTCCTTTTCTCCCCAACGCAGAACATCGCTAGGTATTGCCCATATCCTACCACATGCGAGGCTGGGCCACATTTGATGATACCGAGGCATACCGATACACCCTCGGTAGGCGATGGGCACCCGGTGGAAAGCGTGTATGCTTCTGCCTGCTCAACCCCTCCACCGCTGATGCCAAGGTGCTCGACCCAACGCTGACACGATGCCATCGGTACGCAGTCAAATGGGGATTCAGCACAATGGATGTGACGAATATCTTYGCGTTGCGATCGACKGATCCCAAGGGRCTCAAGMWMGTKGAMGATCCCAAYGGCCCAGRCAACGACGCWGCGATTGTCAAAMTCGCCAARCGSGCMGAYCTKRTGATYATYGGATGGGGCACMCACAGYGCWCTCAACGATCGCCAYACGCAGGTGCTTGAACTRCTYARRCCTGTRTGCAARCCSAYGTGCYTSGCSATTACCAAGCATGGGTTCCCGAAGCATCCGTTGTACTTGCGGGCGGACCTTGAACCATTCGCGTTTGAAGGCAATGCATCAGGGTGACAATCTCGTATGTGCGACCTTGTCGCCCTGATCAACACCGGGTACTCGGAYCATGCCAACATCCGCCCGGTCTTCTTGTCCCKCCCTGCGCCCCGCGGGGAGGTGGCTGCACAGCAGACGGAGGGGTGTCTTCTCTTGGGCTTCAGTCAGTAAGAGAAGAAACACAAGACACCCCTCCGACCCGACTTCGTCGGCACACCTCCCCGCGGGGCGCAGGGAGGGGCGATTGTGAGTTGGATTTCTAAAAGCGTGGTTAGACCGCCACCGCATCCGCCCAAGCTTGCCTTGCCTGCTGATACGCAACGCTTGGCTCGGGCATCTCTCGCACATCAAGCGTGATCCATTCTTGGCCTGCAACGATCAATGCGCCAGCGTAGCCTTTGATGTCGAGCTTGCCGCCTTGGGCACCGACCACACAGCGTCCCATGGCGTTCATATCGTTGAGCCGAACGGCTGCAAGATGCTCGCCGGCATGCGTCACGGCTTTGCCCGGCGAGTTGCCAGTCATCAATACCAACGCGGGATCAACACCAATGGCGATACCTGCGACATGCTCGGCTTGTTCCGGCTTAAACAGTTCGGGCTGATGATCGGCGATGACTGCGCCAACGCGTTGAGCGTTGGCCCCAATGGCGAGTCGATCTGTTTCGTTCATGTCTGTTGGCAACAGCACCGATACCACCGGCTTCGATCGCCCGCCGACAAGCGTTGCGAGTTCAGCACTCATCTCGGCCGCTTGGGCAAGTGCATCAATCGCACGATGCGCGTTGGTCGCATCGACGAAGTGCTCAGGCGGGATCCAAAGATCGAGCCCTGTGAACTCRAGYTCTCKKCGRCGMARCGAYGCMGCSARGTCTCGMCGGGCWGAWCGRGTGAGTGTTCGYGGTCGAAAATCTGRRGCSGACGCATCRAGMGTGAYSSCYCGCACGCCCATCGCATGAATCTCCTCGATCGCGGCTTTGGGCGAAGGACTCCGGGCGATAAACCCGGCGGCACTGATCGAGATTTCGGGCAGACCCAACATGGCTGGGATAATAGTGTCATTCCGTCCTGCGAGCATCGAACGCACTACGATCACACCATGAACCGTGCATGTTTTTCCAGAACTGTCTGTCGAATCGCTCAGATCCTCCACCTCACCGCACTCTCCATTTGGCTTGGGTCGGTAGCGATGTCCGGGGTCGTCGCGGCGATCGTATTTCCGCTGATGCGCAAACTCGAACCGACACTGGCGAGCTATCCAGATTACGAAGGTGATCACGCCATGCTCGCGGGCGGTCGGCTTGCGTCGAGCGTATTCTTCGCCGTAGACACCATCCAGTTTGTGTGTGCCTCGCTGGCCTTGGCAACTTTGGTCATCATGATCGTCACCGGATACACCATCAACACGATCCCACGCTTGCTTCGGATCATGGTGTTGTGCGCGACGCTTGCGTTGTTGAGTTATCACCTGTTTATCTTTATGCCTCAGCAGATGCTTTCGCTGCGTGGGTATTGGGACTTCGCGGAAGCCGGCGATACGAATCAGGCGGATATCTTCAAGGACAAGTTCCTCGCTTCGCACTCTGCGGCATCCAGACTCCTCGGCACGCTCACCATCGCGGTACTCATCAACATCATCCTCGCCGGCTGGACACTCACCGCTGCTCCAAAGGAAATGCAAACCAATGACTGAAGTACATCCAAAAGGCAAAGACAATYCGCGTGGGCTCAAGGACATCCCGTTCGCGCTCCCCGAAGTCACGGCTGCCGAAAAACGGCTCGCCAAAGGCATCGACGCGGCCCTCCAGGAGGGATACCCGGATGCGTATTGTGAGCTTGAGTATTCCAACGCCCATGAGCTCTTGATCGCGACGATTCTGAGTGCGCAGTCTACTGATGCGGGTGTGAACAAGGCGACTCCTGGGTTGTTCAAGAAGTTCAAGACCCCGGCGGATTATGCGAAGTCCACGCCTGAAAAGATTCAGCCTTACATCAAAACCATCGGGCTCTTTCGCAACAAGGCCAAGTCGATCCATGCTTCCATGACCATGTGCATGGAGGATTTCGATGGCCAAGTCCCGGGTACCATGACCGACCTGCTCAAGCTGCGTGGTGTTGCTCGCAAGACCGCCAATGTCGTCCTCGGCAACGCCTTCGGCATCAACGACGGGTTCACGGTCGATACCCATGTTCAACGCCTCGCATGGCGGTTCGGGATCACCGACGATGCGAAGACCAACACCGCCATCATCGAAAAGAAACTCATGGCCATCTTCCCACGCGAGCACTGGTCACGACTCGGCCACCAATTGGTCTTCCACGGCCGATACAACTGCACAGCCAGACCCAACTGCAAACACGATCATCCGATGTGCGTGAAGTTTGGCGTGCGGTGTGGTGAGGTGTTGCCACCCAAGAACAAGAAAAAACGAACGGGTTAATCCTCTTCAATAAACAGCTCGCCATTCTCATCCCAATCGAAGTTGTCAAGCGGCCTAGGATCATTCTCAGGAATTGGGAAGAGTACCCAATCACCCTGCTCACGGTCTGAATGCGGACCGAATAGTGCATGTGCATCTATCTCGTCATACCATTCCGGAAAAACCATCCTGTAGACATCGACTTCTATGACTGCAAGGCCTTCTCCATGATTCACCAGTTTGTCATACTTCCTTGATGTCCACAACTGAACTCCACCATTGTCAACTCGATCATCACTGACAGAATAAACAACTGGACCAGATTCCGTCAACACATAGAACAGGTGTTCATCGGTAAACACATCAATCGGATTGAACACCATCAAGTCCGTATCGATTGAATCGAGCGAATCTGGGAATCTTCCATGGCGAAGACGATGACGATTCACCGCAATTCCTACACGCAATCCAGTTGCCTGTTGAATGATCTGGCGAAATCGTTTGGATGAGCTATCAGTTGCAGGACCAAGAATCCCCAAGAAGAGGTCGCCTAGGTGACTCAAACTCGCCTTCTGCGATTCGTATATTTCTTCCCCCCCCATAAGGCTCGTATCCCAAGGGATTCGAGAAATATCTGATAAGGCTTGAAGCATTGAGTTATAAACAAGCAAAGTTCGCTGAGATGATGCGTGGAGACCGCCATCTTGAAGACTCACAGGATCTCCAAACGATGCCCCCCCATTAATTGCAGACCCTGTACCACCCACAAGCACCCCATTGCTATTCATGAGGCGTCGGATCGTATCGTGAAACATCAAAGCTTCGCCTTGCCATCTCAACTCGAACTTCTCAATCTCACTAATCGCAATATCGAATCTTTGAAGATGATCTTCTGTGAGCTGATCTTGGTGGTTCTCTATCGCCCAACCGATGAGTTCCAAGCCGACATTCTCAATGGAAACTTCGACCAGTTGTCCGATCAGTGTTGGATACTCAAGACAAAGATCTGATGATCGCATCAAGACAACGACGATCTCTACGAACTCTTCTACATTCCCCTGCTCCAACTCATAGGCAGCCTTACTCTCAAGAAAATTTGTGAAACTTCGATGCATACCCAACCATCCCTGCATGATGTCCATCAATGCGTAGTTGCTTGCTGGATCAAAATTGAGTGGTCCGGGTTCAAACTCATCGTCAAACTCGACTATGGCGGCGTGCTCATATGGTCCGTAGTTTGTACTGAGTACGCAGCCAAGAACGGGCTTTGCGAATGCATCTTTGAGGGCTGACAGTATCTCGTCGCTTTGCGGCGTGCCCAACTCATCGCGGATCAATTCCCATCGTGCTTCATCATTTGGCCTTGTCCCAAGATACTTGCTTGCAAGAACACTCTCTGTATATTTCTCCTTGACCCGCACCATCACCGGCCACGCCTTGTCTTCTTCGGGCACCGTCGCCAACCACGCATTAAAACTCGCCGCCGGGTTCCAGGTTTGGGAGCCATCCGCCTCGGTCACCCAAGGCGACCAGTTCCCATGCGTCACGACTGACCAGTCCGGGGTCAGCTCGGCGAGCTCGGTTTGGGTCAGAGGCTTGGTGTATAAAAACTTGTAATACGCCCACACACCGCCAATCGCACCGAGCAACACAACGATCAACGCCAGCAGACCAAGAATCATTCCTATTTTCTTCATGATCTATAGTAGGCGAAAACGCCAAACGGGTTTCTCCCCCATCGCCTCCCCGGACTTCTTGCCCCTCCCTGCGCCCCGCGGGGAGGTGGCTGCGCAGCAGACGGAGGGGTGTCTTGTATTCTTCCCCATTGCCCATTGCCCATTGCCCATTGCCTACTGCCCATTGCCTTCTTCAAGAGAAGACACCCCTCCGTCTCACTTCGTTCGACCCCTCCCCGCGGGGCGCAGGGAGGGGCAGAAAAAAGCCTCCAACCATGATCTAAACAATCAAGGCTGGAGGCTTCAAACGATCCCGCTGAGATTCGAACTCAGAACCTCTGGCTTCGGAGGCCAACGCTCTATCCAGTTGAGCTACGGGACCAGGATCATGCTTCGCCCACCAGTTTCCCAGCAGACAGCAACTAGTCTACGATCGCCTACACCAAATGGCAACGACCTCCTCCAATCACTCTTCCCCTACGCCCGCTCCAACCCCATTGGTCGCTGTTCTCGCACTGACATTCCTCGGGTCGCTCGGCACCGGAGCCGTCACCAACGGATTCTCCTTCATCGCAGCCGAGGGCTTGGGCTATGGGCGAAAGATGAACCTGCTCCTCGCCCTCATCCTCGGAGCCACCTACATCGTCGGCGCACTGGTCGCAGGCAGGCTCGTCACCAAGCTCGCTCTCCACAAAACCACCCTCACTCCCAAAGCCCTCCTTGCCATCGCCCTGCTCATCATCGCACTCGCATGCCAGCTCCCGATCCTCGCCCAGCACTTCGCACCTGATCAAACCGAACGCGCACTCTGGATCTTCATCATCATCTTCTCACCCGCCACCGGCATCTTCTGGCCCATCGTCGAGGGGTATCTCTCAGGCGGAAGATCTGGCAAACAACTCCGCTCGGCCATCGGACGATTCAATATCGTCTGGTCGAGTGCACTCGTTCTTTCCTTCTGGGCGATGGCTCCGCTGCTCGGGCACAACCCGTTCCTCATCATCTCCCTGCTCGGCATCCTCCAACTGCTCATGTGCATCGTGCTCCATTGGTTCCCGTCACACCCGCCGACCCACTTGCCCGAACATCATGAGCCGCACCCCGATATCTACATCCCCTTGTTGACCATGTTCCGTGTAATGCTCATCGCATCGTACATCGTGCTCTCTGCGCTCGCCCCGCTGCTCCCGWTCKTCKWMKWCWWSYTCKSCKTCKWYKTCYWCTKSWWMWYCYYSYTCKYCWKCKCMTSSYYCTCCTNKCGTNKTSGTCCTCTTCATCTTCTTCGAGCGATGGCACGGCTGGCATGGAAAATGGTGGACGCCTTGGACTGGGATGGGCTTGATGCTCCTCGGATTCAGCGCGTGTATGCTCTCGCCCATAGCCAACAACTTTGGGCTCGCCACACTCATGATCGGTTTGCTCATCATGGGCGTTGGCATCGCCATCACCTACTACGGCGCACTCTACTACGCCATGGCTGTCGGTAATGCCCAAACTGACCAACAGGTCAACACCAGCGCAAAGCACGAAGCTGTCATCGGGCTGGGCTATACACTCGGTCCCATCTGCGGCCTCGCCGGGCTCGGAATATCCGACGGCGATCCAGATTCCTTCCGCATATGGGTCATTCTCCTCGTCAGTGCATCTGTCGTCGTATCTACTTTGCTCGGCTGGGCTTTGATCCGACGCGATCGCTCCAAACCCACCAACGCCAGCTAATTCTGCCCATCCACCCCCCAGATTCAGAAACTTCTTATCGGATCGCTCGTACAACAAGTGTCGCAGGGTGTTATGCCGCCTGTGGGACATACGACGCCCGATACCCGCCAATGGAATGAACTGATCGTTTGGGAGGTTCACCTAGGGGTACACGAACCGCCGATGATTGGGAAGATTGGGCGTATAGATAGATTCACTGCAGACTGGTTCACAGAACCACGATGCTCACGATTGGAGTCAAAATGACGAGTTGCACAAAGCAGATGAGTTGGACAAAGCGAGCGACAACCCTAGGCACCATTGGCGCTATTGGGATCATTGGTCTCTTGACCACATTCTCAGGCACCGCCATCGCCGCCAATAATGAACCAGGTATCGTCGCCACCCAAGTTACGCTTAATGCATCCCCGAGTTCCATCTGGGATGCCGCGATCAAAGGCGACTCGGCCGCACTTGATTCATTGCTCAACCCAAACAACTGGGACCAATCCACCATCGATGCCGACCTGTTCGCATCGATCGAACTGCTCAGCTCGAACATCGTCAAACGCGAAGCCACCCGCGAAGAGCAGATCACCGACGCCAACACCCGCCTGCTCGAACACCTCGAATCCTACGACGAAACAAACTCCGGCGTTCATCTCTCCAAAGCACTCGCGGCTTCGGTCGAGCTCCAAATGCTCTTCAACGACGATGACAAATTCTTCACCGACGCAAGCGTTTCCAAAGCCATCAATATCTCGATCAAAGCGGCCAAAATTGCAGAAGACAGTGGCGACTGGATGATCGCATCCGAGCTCTACTACCGCCTCAACGCCATCCACGATCCCAGCGGCATCTACAAAAAAGATGTCAAACGACTCTCCCGTCGACTCGCTATGATCCGCATGTACGCTCCAGAGCGCCTGTGGGAGATCCGCAACCAACGCCGGATCGATGAAGAGATGGACCCGTTGCCACCATACAACGCCTATGGGGACGACTTCCACGAAAAACTCAAAGGCATCAACTCGATCACCGTCCGCACCGCCATCCAACGCTCCGCAGACCAACATGTCGGTCGAAAAACCCGCAAGCATCCCAACGGCGTGAACATGAACGATCTGATCCTCTCAGGGATCAACGCGATCGAAACCATGGCCACCACAACCGATCTCGCCGTCGCCTTTGATGGTCTTGAAAAAGAAACCAACCGTAACAAGTTCCTCGATGTCATTCACGCCCAACAAGCAAAGATCAAAGCCAAAGAGCATACCGCTTCGGGCTACGACCTTCGCAGAGCCCTCGACTCAATCCTCATCGCAGGACAACAGTTCGTAGGAATCCAAGAAAGCGCACTGCTCCATGAGTTTGGCAACGGCGCCATGTCCGCACTCGACGACTACACCGCAATCATCTGGCCAGACGAGCTCGCACGCTTCCGCAGAAGCACCCAAGGCGAGTTCATCGGCATCGGTGTACAAATCCAACTCGATGAGTTCCAGAATATCAAAATCGTCACACCACTCGAAGGCACACCCGCCCAACGCGCAGGTGTACAGAGCAACGACATCATCAAGAAGATCGACGGCATCACCGCTGTCGGACTCGGACTCAACCAAGCCGTCGATATCATCACCGGCCCAGCAAACACCAAAGTTGTCATCACCGTCGAACGAGAAATCACCGGCGGCGAGATCATCGAAAAAGAGTTCGTCATCATCCGCCAGAAGATCGATCTCCCATCAGTCAAAGGCTGGTCCAAGACCGGCGCTGGTGATCAAGATTGGAACTACTTCATCGATCAAGACGCCGGCATCGGCTACCTCCGCCTCACCGGGTTCACCCAAGACTCCACCAAAGAGTTTGAYCGTGCCGTCAAGGCGATGAAGAACGAAGGACTCAACGCATTAATCCTTGATCTCCGCTACAACCCGGGTGGCTTGCTCGACCAAGCCGTCAACCTCGCATCGCGCTTCATGCCATCGGGCATGGTTGTAAAAACAGTTGACGGCTCAGGGGTCACCAACTGGATCGGCGAAGCCAAGCGTGTCTCCGCTCGCCAATCAATCGCCGATATCCCCGTCGTCGTGCTCGTCAACGAGGGCAGTGCATCTGCATCAGAAATCCTGTCCGGTGCCATCCAAGCATCCGCCCACCAGGGCAAGACCCAAGCCCTCGTCCTCGGACATCGTAGCTTCGGCAAGGGATCAGTCCAGAATGTCTACCTCCTCCCCGGCGGCTCCGCTGCCATGAAGGTCACCACCAACTACTACAAGATCGATGCRCCACGCATGATCCACAAAGTCCCCGGCGCAACCGAATGGGGAATCGACCCAGACCTGATCGTCGATATGCTTCCAAGCCAACAGGCCGAGGCGCTGTTGCTCCGTCGAAGTGCAGATGTCTTGCCACTCGACGAGAACGGCAACATCATCGTCGATGCCGAGCGTCCAGATCCAAACACCCTCMTCACCGATGGCACCGATCTRCARGTCCAAACMGCACTCGTRYTGCTCCAATCMCAGACCACGGTGGACAACACCAAGACCACCATGATGGACTAAGCCGAATCTGACCAGTTCACGAATTCACCAAACACATCACACCCTCACATCCCCCGGCCCTCCGGGGGATGTGTCATGCGCAGCATGACGGAGGGGGGCTGTATTTTCTTCGCCCCTCCCTGCGCCCCGCGGGGAGGTGTCGAACAAAGTGAGACGGAGGGGTGTCTTGGTGTTTCTTCTCTTACTGATACTGACTTCCAAATGAACAAGACAAGACACCCCTCCGACTGCTTCGCAGCCACCTCCCCGCGGGGCGCGGGGAGGGACAAGCGACACCTTGGCAAATGGTCTAATATTTCATACAACCTAAATCACCCAAACGCCATCCCACCAGGATGGCGTTTTTTCGTGATAAAATGGGCACTCTGCGACACAATCCCCCATATCTGGCAGAAAACACATGCTGATTCTTCACCCTGCCAATTGGCATGAACTCAACAGACTTCCTATACTCTGCGATAAGTCAGCCGAGCACCGATGTTCGGCTGGTATTGGTATAGACACCCGCCTCTCGCGCATAAAACCGCGTGTATGTATCGGCGGCGAACCAACATGATCATGCATGATCAAGGACGAAGCCATGACCCAGGCAACAGCCGCCTCCAACGAGCAATCAACCATGAATACCGCGAAAGCAGATTCGCCAGCAACAGGTCTCGCACCAACTGCAAAGACCGCACAAGAACTTCCGAAGGAAGTCCTCGTCAAATGGCTTTACGACATGCAGCTCATCCGTGAGTTCGAGAACCGCACCATGCAAGCCTACCAACAGGCCAAAATCGGTGGGTTCTGTCATATCTATACCGGGCAAGAAGCCGTCGCGGTGGGCACCATCGGGTGTACCAACCACGACGACCCCGTCATCACCGCCTACCGCGATCACGGGCACGCACTGGCGCGTGGCATGACCCCCAACTCTTGCATGGCTGAGATGTTTGGCAAGACCACCGGGTGTGCAAAGGGCAAAGGCGGATCGATGCACATGTTCGATCGACCAAACTGGCTCTTTGGCGGGCATGGCATCGTCTCGGCACAAACACCGATGGGTGCAGGCTTTGCATTCTCCGAAAAATACCAGCTCGAAGTCATGGGCATCGGCAAAAAGAAAGTTACCCTCTGCTACATGGGTGACGGCGCACTCGACCAAGGCTGCTTCCACGAAGCACAGAACCTTGCTTCGCTCTGGGATCTCCCAGTCATCTACATCCTCGAAAACAACGGCTACTCGATGGGCACCGCCATCCACCGCCACACCGCAAACGCCGAAAACCTCATCGATCGCGCCAAGGGCTACGGCATCAAAGCCGCCAAGATCGACGGGCTCGACATCATGAACATCTACAACGAGTTCAAGCCCATTGTGGACGAATGCCGCGAAAGCTCGCGTCCTGCCTTCATCGATCTCAAGACCTACCGCTACCAGGGGCACTCCATGTCCGATCCACAAAAGTACCGGACAAAGGATGAGGTCGACCAGTACAAAGACAAAGACTCGATCGCCAAGCTCTGCTCGGATCTGATGACCATGGGTCACAYCGACGAAGCCGGGTGGAAGACCATGCGTAAAGAGATCAGCGACATCGTCCGYGCCTCCGTAGAGCAYGCCGAAGCCGCCCCGATCCCCGAAGCCAGCGAGTTGTACACGGATGTCTACGCCAACCCCCAAAAGAACCTGTCCCCCACCGCGACTTATACGCACGGGGCAAAGAACCCTTTGATGTAAACTATGCTTGCTCAAATCAAGAAACCCGTTGTCGTAGTAGACCTGAGCTATATTCAGGATCTTAGTCGCGGACATGAGTTTTTGAGTTCAAAATCATTCTGGCTCTGGCCGCTTCGTATCTTTCAAGAAGCAAGCGATAAAGGCGAGAAAGCTCGATGTATACTAGCAAAAACTCTCCGTGTTTTTTTACAAAATGAAAAACGGTCCGTTATTGCCGCGTCACCCCGAGAACTCAGCCTGGACGAAGTTGATGGCAACTCTATCTCAATGCAATCTTTGGTCGATATAAAAATGACTCAGATGATTGGAGCAATCGCCAACTCCAAATCGACTACCCAACTGCTTGAGATTCTGGATTTACAAAACACTCATCTCAACCAGGGACACAATGTTTTTTGGTCGCTTCTCTTACTCTCAAATAAATCGAACGCCAGCGAGAAAACCAAAGTTGTTTTTATGAAAAGCATCGAAGATGACCGTTTACTGGTCACTGATGAACTCGCCCATGCACATTTTATCGAGCTGATCAAACCACTTGATTCCAACTCCGAGCAAACTACTCCATCGCTTGACGAGTTATATAAAACCAACTCGCCGTTGATTGCAATCGCCAAGTGCCTCCTCTATCTCAGCCTCAGAATGCAAACCAAACCATTGACCAAGGAAGAACTGAACGATTACGACGACCTTCACTATGCAGTATTGGGCTCGTTAACCGGCCACCTTGCGACAAATGACTATGGCCTAGCACGAATGGTTCATGTCTGTTTTCCAGAAACTACTATCATCACGAATATCCCCAAAATCCAGCAAATGACCACAATGCCCATGATTGAATCAGGCAGATAAATCCCCATGACCACCCCACGCATAGACATCCCGATGGACAAGCTCGTTGAGCTTTGCAAGCGATGGAAAATCGTGGAGTTGTCGCTGTTTGGATCGGTGCTGCGTGTAGATTTCACACCAGAGTCGGATGTCGATGTAATGATCGTGCTTGCCGATGATGTAACAATAAGCTCATTCGACGATTGGCTCGCAATCAGGGATGAACTCAGCGAGTTGTTTGATCATCGCAAAATTGATCTGGTTGAACGCAAACGAATTATCAATCCCTTCATGAGACATTCCATCTTGACAACGAGAAAGGCGATCTATGCCGCCTGACTCAGTATCAAACTCAGACCTTGTGTATCTCTGGCATATTACTCATGCCTGCGAACAGATGGCTGCCTAYATCCACAACTTGGACATCGARCAGTTCAAAGAAAACGACATGCTCAAGGATGCTGCCTATTGGAGGATCAATGTCATCGGCGAAGCGATCGGCAATCTCAGCCAAGAGTTTGTTGAATCGCACCCGCAGATCGACTGGAGAAARGCACGCAGTGCCCGCAACAGAATAGTACATGGCTACGATTCGATCGAAGATGCTGTAATATGGGAAATCGCCACTGTCCACATCCCCAAACTCCTCAAACAAATCACGCCGCTCATCCCGGAACCACCACAAGACTGATGTCCCTTGCTCCGCACAAGAAAAATACACACCACACCATGACCACCGATTACGCAACCATCTATAACCACCAAACCGAGACCAATCCCGGTTATTCCCAGGCGGAACAATCGCCCGGGTTTAAGGCGGTGCTTGAGAATGCGACAGAAATCGCACATCTCAAAGGGCGATCCCTCGATGTCGGTTGCGGCGTAGGGTTCGTGGTCGAGTTGCTCAACACCTATCCATACCGCTTCGAAGCCCATGGCACCGATGTCAGCYCGACAGCTGWAGAACARGCATCAAAGCGGAACAGCCAAGATCGAATCAAACTCTCGGACGGCTCGGCCCTTCCCTATGATGATGCTTCGTTTGATCTTGTCACCTGCTTCGATGTCCTCGAACACATCGACGAACACGAAGTCGAACAGTTCTGTAATGAACTCCGCCGAGTCGCCCGCCCGGGCGCGACGATTATGTGTTCGGTCGCCTTGCGTGAAGCATCCGCGATCGATCTCTTCGGCGACAATGTCCACCGCACCGTCCGCCCGTTCGACTGGTGGGCCCAATACCTCCGCCCAGACAAAGCACACTGGACCAAGCACCCCATGCAAGCAATCTACTGGCACAATATTCCACACAAGCCAGCCAACGCGTAATGCCACAAGGCCAATGAGACCATACCATGACCACTATGCCACACGAAATGATTGAATCAGACATCCACCCAGCGGTCGATAACCCGCCGCTGCCCGTCTTCGTCCCTGAAGACCAAATGCCATCACGCGTCGGCGATCGCATCATCCAATACCGTGAGGCACTCAAAGAAGCCATGTCCGAAGAGATGCGCAAGGACAAACGCGTCTTCCTCTGTGGCGAAGAAGTCGCCCAGTACAACGGCGCCTACAAAATATCCCAAGGCATGCTCGATGAGTTCGGGCCTAAGCGGGTCATCGACACACCGATCTCCGAAAACGGATTCGCAGGCATGGCCATCGCAGCAGCGATGACCGGGCTCCGTCCSATCGTYGARWTCATGANNYSGTCNNKTTCNKCCTKCNTGGCRRYCGACCMGATCSTNNNCAACRMCGCAMCCANNNTKCKCYACATGTCCGGCGGSCAGTTCGGWTGCCCGATCGTCTTCCGAGGCAACGATGGTGCCGGCGGGCAGCTCGCCTCCACCCATAGCTGGTGTGTCGAAGCACTCTACGCCAATGTCCCGGGCTTGAAGATGGCCATCCCATCGAACCCATACGATGCCAAGGGCCTACTCAAAACAGCAATCAACGATCCAGACCCGGTCTTCTTCATGGAGTCCGAACGAATGCTCGGCGACAAAGCCCATGTCCCCGAAGAAGAATACTACATCCCATTTGGCCAAGCAAGACTCGCCCGCGAAGGCGACGCCGTSACSYTGGTSAGCTTCGGTCGTCCRGTSAACTTCTGTCTCGAAGCCGCCGAAACCTTGGCAGCCGAAGGCATCGAAGTCGATGTCCTCGACATGCGAACCATCCGCCCACTGGACATCGACTCCATCATCGAACGCGTGAAGGTGACCAACAAGGTCCTGGTCGTCGATCAATCCTGGCCCTTCGCCTCGATCGCCAGYGAAGTSATSRCCCAAATCTGCGAAMSCTGYTTCGACTGGYTSGACWYKGCCCCCGCAMGRYTMAACACCGCCGATGTCCCCACTCCATACGCCAAGGGCCTCGAATACGACTATCTTCCCAACCCAGAACGAATCGTCGACGCTGTGAGAAATATGGTGAACTAACGATGAGCATCGGAAAAATCAAAAAAACTCCGCTTCGCGATGTTTGGAAACACGAGGCTCATGATTTCACAAAATGGCTCGTCGATAACATCGATGTCATCAATGATGCCACAGGCTTATCGCTTTCATCCGTTGAACGAGAGCAATCTGCTGGCTCATTTAATGTTGATCTCATTGCGGAAGATCCTGAGGGCTGCCGGGTTGTCATAGAAAATCAACTTGAACGCAGTGATCACAGCCATCTCGGCCAACTCATCACTTATCTCACCGTTCACGAAGCTTCAACAGCAATTTGGATTGTTCAAGAAGCCAGGCCTGAGCATACCGCTGCAATGAGTTGGTTGAACAAAACCACAGATGTGAACTTCTACCTGCTTCAAGCCGAAGCGATTAGTATCGATGACTCAGAACCAGCACTACTGCTTACTCGGATCATCGGTCCAAGTGCCGAAATTAAATCTGCAAGTAAAAACCAATCTGATCGTCATCACATCCAACGCGAGTTCTGGACAACTTTGCTAGAACGAGCAAAGAAACGAACGAAACTACACTCCACAAGATCACCGGGGAATATCAACTCACTCGGAATCGGTGCTGGAATCAGTTGGTTGAACTTCAACTATGTCATCGCATCCGACGGATGGCGAGTCGAACTGTACTTCAATCGTGCTTCAAAATCTGATAACAAATGGTTCTTCGACCAACTACAAAAAGACCAAGCCGCTATTGAAAACGAGATGTGTACGAAACTGAGTTGGCTGCGAATGGATGATAAAAAATCATGCCGAATAGCAATTGAAGCCCCAAATGATGGCGGATGTAAATCTGATCTAGAAGAATGGCCTGATATTCAGGACCGAATGATTCAAGCAATGATTCCTCTCCATCAAGCTCTCGCTTCCCGATTAGAAAAGATGCCCGCAAACCCGCCGCATACCATAGTGTCTGAAGACACCCCAGAAGGATTCTGAATATGGCCATCAACATCACCATGCCCCGCCTGTCTGACACCATGGAACAAGGCACTGTCGTCAAATGGCATGTCGCTGCCGGCGACACCGTCTCCACCGGGGATGTCATCGCTGACATCGAAACCGACAAAGCCACCATGGAACTCGAATCATTCGACGACGGCATCGTCGCCACCCTCGCTATCGAAGAGGGCAAAGCGATCAATGTCGGCGAGACCATCATCGTGCTTGCAGAGGAAGGCGAGAGCACGGAAGACGCCATCGCATCGGCAGGTGCTTCGGCTCCCGCAGCCGCACAGAACGGCGGGTCGGACATCGCCTCACCATCAGCAACCGCGATCGCCGAACCACCAGCGACGAGCAATGACTCAGGCACCGGCGAACGCATCTTCGTTTCGCCTTTGGCTCGCAAGATCGCCGACGAAAACAACATCAACCTCGCATCCATCTCCGGCACCGGCCCCTCCGGCAGGATCACCAAGAAGGATGTAGAAACAGCACTCGCCAATGGCGTACCAGCCGCAGCACCGGCACCAGTTGCTCAACCAATAGCCGCGGCAGCGCCGGCCCCAATGCCGATGCCAGCCCCACTGCCCGCAGTCGGAGCCGTGCTCGAATCCAAGACCGTCGCGCTCAACACGATGCGAACAATCATCGCCAAGCGGTTGATCGAGTCCAAGACCACCATCCCGCATTACCAAGTCACACTCAGCGCCCGCATGGATTCGCTCAACGCACTCCGCGCCGAACTCAACGAGCAGCTCGCACCCCAAGGCGTCAAGCTTTCGGTCAACGACTTCCTCGTCCGCGCCTGTGCCATCGCGATGCATCAGCATCCATTCATCAACTCAAGCTGGAATCCCGGCTCTGGAAACAACGGCCCAGCGATTGATCTTCACGGACATGTCAACATCGGCGTCGCCATCTCACTCCCCGCAGAACGCGGCGGCGGCTTAGTCGTCGCAACCATCAACAACGCCGACCAAATCGGCTTGCGTCAAATCTCYGCCGAGACCAAACGCCTCGCTGGTAAAGCTCGCAGCAAGGGTCTCGCCCCTGCAGAACTCACCGGCTCAACCTTCACCATCTCCAACCTGGGCATGTTCGGTGTCGAGCACTTCACCGCGATCATCAATCCACCAAACGCCGCGATCCTGGCGGTTGGTAAGGCGATCGACAAGCCATTCGTTGAATACGACGAGAACGGCGATGCAGAACTGGTTATCGGCTCAGAAATGTCGATGACCATCTCATCTGATCACCGCATCATCGACGGCACCATGGCCGCGGCGTACCTCAATACCGTCAAAGAACTCCTCGAAGCACCCGCATCACTGCTTGTATAAGTCCCCTTACCGCCTCCCCCGGGCCTCCGGGGGAGGTGTCGAACGAAGTGAGACGGAGGGGGTCTTGCTTTGTTTCCCGCTTGTTTTGTCCCACTTTATACAATCTCGAAGCCCCCCCTCCGTCTGCTACACAGACACCTCCCCCAATCTGGAAAACATGAGCCCTCAGGCACGACCTAACCCATTCTCGGACCTGCACAACTCCTACAAGCACTAGGCAAAACCTCCCAATAGACATCCATTCGGCCGGTTGCACGATCCCCCCGCTGCACCCGGCCGATTATGTACTTATCTACAACTCCACCAACCATTTCAATCGCCGCCAAAGAGCATTCTCACTGGTAGAACTCGTGATCGTCGTCGTCATCATCGGCATCATCAGCGCAATCGCAATTAGTTTACCGGTACGACTTACGGGTGAGGATAGATGCTGCCAATCATTATGATGCTC
>NVSM01000021.1 GCA_002401225.1 bacterium | reverse complement strand
AAGACACTGCTTGCCGAAGACGGTCAAGCAGTGGCACCCGGCACATGATCAGGAGTCATTGCTTTGCTCGATCTTATGTTTTTCCAACAGCAAATAGATCGGCAGATACAACAGCATCCAGATGAATGGGTCTGTAAACAATAACAATCCCGCATAGAGCAATCGATTGCCGTTCAAATCGACAGGGATTATGAGGGCGGTGATACTCAGCGAAAGTCCACCAATAATGGGAATCATCGAGCCTGTCGGGAGCGGGTCAACTTTGCGAAGCTTGGCGATGTAATAATGGATAATCAGGCCGAGATTCCCGAGAACGCTCAGAGTGCCGAGCAGAACCAATACGCCTGAGAGAATCCAAAGCCAGATCATTGATCACTTCCCCAAATGACTCAGATCCTTGCCCGGCCAACTGAACGCTTCTTGGCCGGTCACGGTTTCGTGCAGGATCGTCACTCTTCGCGAGTACGCCTGCGATTGTTTGATCCCGCGTCGGCCCATCACCGTCATCGAGACATCGACGAACTTGCCTAGGCGGAAGTTCTTCACGCCTGCGTCGGTGTGCCAGCTAAAGCCTTCGGTGGTGCCTGCGAGTGGTGTGCTTGCAGCGAACATCGTCCCCAGATGCGCGACGCACCCCGTCATGATGCGTGTRYTGATGGCGGTCTTGACATGATCRCCCATGGTGACGCCGAGGAAKGTTTCGYYGGTCTTTTNCRTTGNWKSMKTTGSYGGTGGCNYKTGNCGTTGATKRKGCCRTAGGTGTTGAGGAGGTTYGAGTTGGTGGTSCCMGCACCRAGGTTGGACCATTCGCCGATCCATGAGTCGCCCAGGTGACCCGCGTGTCCTTTGTTTGAGTAGCCTTGGAAGATGGTGCCTCCGACTTCGCCTGCGACCTTGCAGACCGGCCCGACAGCGGTGTTGGGTTTGATGTTCGCGTGTTCGAGGACCGAAGAACCCGGCCCGATGTAGACCGGCCCGGTGATGATCGCGCCGGGATGGATGGTTGTGTTTTCTTCGATGACGATCGGGCCGGTGGTCGAGTTGAGGATGACCCCGGGCATGACGACCGCATCGGGCGAGATCGCGATACCCTCGCTGCCAATAAGCGTGACACCTTGTGGTGCTTGGTCGACCTTAGGCATGTTCTGTGCGATAACCTGAAGATCGAACTCAAGCGATGCGTCTCTGAAATGTTTCCAATCCCAAGGCTTGCGCATCAGGTGCTTGCCTTCGATCTCAACAGATTCCATCTCAGGCTGATTGCCCATGAGCAACGCGCGGACACCAGTAGCGGTCAGGCGAACCGCGATCATGTCGCTGGTGTCTTGTTCGATGAGGACTTGTCCGAGGGTGAGTTCCATAATCGCCCGCACCGGCAATGGGCAGCGAGCGTTGATGAGCAAGACCTCGTCGTCGCCCTCTTCGGGAGGCGTATTGACCGGGATGCTCGAACACTCCGCGGTAAGCTCGGCCATATTCGCAGGCACAACCACCCCGATGGGTTCGAGATCAAACGCGATGATCAATCGCTCTGAGACAGTGAGCGCCCCTGTGCGAATCGCAAAGGTCGGTCGCAGATCATTGAGAGGCGAGAGCGTGCCCTTGCCGTCATCGAAGAAGATAGCTTTGGTCTTGGTCGTTTGATCATTGGTCATATGGACAAAGTGTAGGGGAGATATCCAATGAAGGAAGGCACGGAACTCTGTTCCAAGGTTCCGTGCCTTCCTTCATCTCCTGTATTCTCAGGTTTTTACTTGCCAAAACGCCCTTGGGTAGCCGACAATGCGCACATGCCCAATAGTTCTAACCACGAAATCCCGCTCTCCCAACCAAACATCTCCAAGCTCGAAGAGGACATGGTTCTTGAAGTTCTCCGATCGGGTCGCCTATCCATCGGGCCGATGCAAGAACGCTTTGAAGAACTCGTCGCCCAACGCTGCGGCACAACCCACGCCATCGCCTGCTCATCAGGCACCTCAGGCTTACACATGATCCTCATCGCTCTGGGCATTGGTCCGGGCGATGAAGTGATCACGACCCCGTTCTCATTTATTGCGTCATCGAATGCGATCCTCTATGTGGGTGCGACCCCGGTGTTTGTCGATATCTGTCCGACGAGCCTCAACGCGCATCCAGAACAGATCGAGCGGGCGATCACTCCACGCACCAAAGCCATCCTCGCTGTCGAAGCCTTTGGCAACCCAAGGCATATGGATACCTACGCCAAGATCGCCGCCAGGAATGAGATCCCGCTGATCGAAGATTCATGCGAAGCCTTGGGCACCGTGTATCGCGGTCAACGGGCAGGGGCCTTCGGACGCGCCGGGGTCTTTGGGTTCTATCCCAACAAACAAATAACCACCGGCGAGGGTGGCAYGATCGTCACCAACGATGATCGACTCGCCGACACCTGCCGATCGCTGCGCAACCAAGGGCGAGCCGTCACGGGCAAGGGCTCGATCGCTGCGGGCTCTGGCGCAGGCTCATGGCTTCACCACGATCGGCTCGGGTTCAACTACCGGATGTCGGAGATCAACGCAGCCATCGGGGTCGCACAGATGATGCGCCTTGATGAACTGATGCAGGGGCGCAACGACGCTGCGGATTTGTACATCGAACGCCTGCTCGATATCCCCGAGTTGATTTTGCCTACGGTTGATGAAGATTGCACGATCATGAGCTGGTTCGTGTTTGTAGYSAGRCTSKCTRCYGRGTAYACACGCGASGARCGMGAYCGGGTGATCNCMGGGNTTGCGGATKCAYGAYATYGGMKCRRGYGAYTAYTTCCCGTGYATCCATCTCCAGCCGATCTATCAGCGGGCACTGGGCTTGCCTGTGGGCAGCTTCCCGATCGCCGAGAGCGTCAGTCAACGAACGCTCGCGTTGCCCTTCTTTGCAGGGATCACCGAGCAAGAGGTCGATATTGTCGCTCAGACACTCGAGCTGATGATCTCCCGAGAGAACCTGTCGCGAAGAAACTAAACACGACGGTGGCATAGGCGTCTCGCCTATGATGGCTTTTACACACAGAGGGAACACTGCATGTCGAACAAATCATCCAAAAAGAGTCCGCTCAAAATTGTCATCTCGATTGTGATCGTGATTATCGCAGCCTTCTTTGGGATTGATGTCCTCAATCCCTCTTCATCATCAGACTCCAAAGTAACAACACAAACCCGTCAACAGACTTCCAGCAAATCGAGCGATACAAAGAGCGCATGGAGCACCGGCACAGGGTCAATCGCAGACACCCAACAGCAGCTCGTCAAGCTCGCCAAAGACAAACGCTCAGGACAGATGGTCGAGTTCCAAGCACGCGTCGTCAAAATCCTCAAAGATGACAACGAAGGCGCACGCCACCAACGCTTTATCCTCGCAATCGATTACACCCCTTCACCAACCAACTCCATCTTGATCGCACACAACATAGATCTCGCCCCGCGTGTCCCGATAGAAACGGGCGATACCGTGACGGTCTATGGGCAGTACGAATGGAACGATCGTGGCGGGGTGGTCCACTGGACCCATCATGATCCGGGAGGGCGACACGCCGACGGATGGATCGAACTCGACGACCAACGCTACGACTAAAACATCTATGCGATGGGTGCAGGGTGCCCGACTCGCTTTCCCAAGCGCAGTCGGGGCTTGAGTTGTCTCCATATGCACGAAGACCTCACTGCGCCGCTGCGCGTCGAGTAAGGGCACCGGGCAAAATGGTACTTGTAGCAATACGCTATCGGATCGTTCTTGCAAACCGCGTCGGCACCGAAGAATGGAACCCAAAGGTCGGCGCAAGGGCAAAGAAGATCACCGACAACACCAATGCGCTGATCCCCGTAGAGAGCGAAGAGAACGAACGCTCGACGAGCTGGTCGCCAGCGTCCCAAACAAGCGGATTCGTCCCCAAGTTACGAAGGGTGATTAACGCAATCACAACAACCTGTGCGATAAACGAAGAAGCGATCGAGATGATCACCAAGGTCAACGGGTTGCGTCGGACAAGCATCCCGCGAATCGCAAGGATGAAATGGGCCCCGAGCAGATACCCAAGAGCGTGAGGCCCGACGATTACAACCGAACCGCCGTCGGCCCGTGCCATCGGGGCGAGCAGGTCAATGATGATCCCCAAGAGGATCGCAGCCCACAACGCTTGTTTGCGCGGGGCATACAAAGCAACGAACGCCATCAACGGGATGATCATGCTCGGATGCACACCCGAAGAGCCCGAGTCGAGCACAGGACCAAGCGCAAGCTCAAGCCCGAAGGTGATCCACGCAACAAAGGCAAGCACAAACCAGTTCATGAATCGCCCCCGTCTGTTTGATCAAGGGCAGGCAATCGCAAGATCACATTCGAGACCCGACGCAAGTCGGCAACCGTCGGGCGAACAACGATCCGCTGGCGCAAAGGCTGAGATTCGTTATTCTCAATCCGCTCGATGTTCCCGATCATCAGCATCTGGGCATGTTGAGGCCATTGGTCGTCGAGCAAACGAACCTCTTGATCGATCCGCACCTGCCAAGTCTCGTTGGTCGTTGGTCGAGCGACTTCGCCGATGAGTGTGCCATCGCCCACAGGTGTAAGCAAGCACCGGAGCTGGTTTTCGCCCGAACTATCGAGCAGGATCGTCGCGAGTATTGGTTGTGCAGAGCTTGCGGTAATCGGCCGCACCATCGAGACCCGGTCATTGACTCGTGTCACTTTGCCTAGAAGCTGGATGGCATCGACCACAACAACCGTGCCTTGTGTAAGCCCTTGAATCTTGCCTGTGCGGATCACGAGCAGGTCGCCGATCAGGTTCGAGCTTCTCGGGCGATGCACCTGGCGAACATCGAGATTGGGCATGATCGCAGCCCCGCGCGTGAACTGTTCGATCAGCGTGTTGAGTCGATAGTTTTCTTGGCGGGTTTGGAGAAGCTGAGTACGGACGATATCAAGCTCGTCGGCGATGACTTTTTCACGCTCGGATGCCAGTGGGTTTGAGATCTCAGGGGGGACGACAAAGTCGACCACAAACTCGATCGGCCCTGCGATCGGCAAGATCACCACCTGCACCTGATCAGAGAACCAATCCGTCCAACTGAGCATACGGATCGGGGCGAGAGCGAGTACAAACAACATCATGATTGCGATGGGCATAGACCATCTCACAATCAAAGGCTGATGTTGCATGGTGTGTTCCTCATCCGATCATCGAAAACGCAAATGCGGTAGTGCTTGAAAACAAGGTTCTGCTCTCAATCAGATATCAGAGTTGTTTTCGAGGGTTTCTTTCCACTCTTCGATGTTCTCAAGATAGATCGCAGTTCCTCGCGCGACGACAGTCAACGGGTCCTCGGCCAAGATGACATCAAGCCCGGTTGCCCGATTGATTTCGATTGGAAGCCCTTGGAGGAGGGCACCGCCACCTGCCAGCGTGATCCCGTTGTCAACAAGGTCCGCCGCGAGTTCTGGTTCTGCTCTTTCGAGCGTACGGGTGACCGCTTCGATGATGTGCTGGATTGGTTCACGCAACGCGTCGCGGATTTCTTCGGAGGTTACTTCGGTCTTGCGGGGAAGCCCCGAGATCATGTCGCGTCCACGGACATCCATTTTGGTTTCTTCGCCAACAGGAGCAGCCGATCCGATCTGGATCTTGATCCGCTCTGCGGTCTGCTCGCCGATCAGCAACGAATAGTTCCGCTTCATGTGTGCGATAATCGCTTCGTCCATGTCATCGCCCGCGACGCGGATCGATTCACAGTTGGCGATATCAGCCAGGGTCATGATCGCGACTTCGGTCGTCCCGCCACCGATATCAACGATCATTGATGCGGTGGGTTCTGCAAATGGCAAGCCCGCGCCGATCGCCGCAGCGATGGGTTCTTCGAGTAGGTAAGTCTTTCGAGCGCCGGCGTGTTCTGCCGAATCAAACACCGCGCGTTTTTCGACAGCGGTAATACCCGACGGGATCGAGATCACCACTCGTGGACCAAGCATGCGAACACGCCCCGTCACTTTGGTGATGAAGTAGTTGAGCATGGCTTCGGTGATCTCGAAGTCCGAGATCACGCCGTCCTTGAGCGGGCGGATGGCGGTAATCGAGCCGGGGGTCTTGCCGAGCATTTCTTTGGCGACCCAACCGACCGCTTGTCCATTCTTGAGGACTTGATTGGTGCCTTTGCGCACCGCGACCACAGAAGGCTCGTTGAGGACAATACCTTGTCCACGAACGGCAACGAGGGTGTTACAGGTTCCCAGGTCGATTCCCATATCGACTCCGAATGGTCCTAATAGGCGTTCATACCACACTTGTGCACAATCTCCTTTGGTGCGTTATTGATCAATAGCAGCTCGTCAGCACAGTCCAACCCGCGGATGACGCGATGGCGTGTGACTAGAGGATAGCCTGAGGATACAGCAAATGTGGGGCTGATGCACTGCGATGGCGGTGTTTTATGCTTGTCCAATGCCCAAAGCGCAAAAGCAGCCCGGTAGCGAAGGTCTGACCAAAGAAGGAAGGAGTGGAACCCTGTCTCAAGGTTCCACTCCTTCCCTGATCACAAGGTTTGTGCGTCCATCTTTGTGCGAACAGTGATGAATAGTCCTTTTTCGTGTCGTCCCTCGCCGCATTCGCGACGCAAGCATCTCTGCCATCTCGTAGAAAAATAATACCGGCGATGATCAACGGTACAGGTAATGAACATATTGAGAAAAAATTGGTAAGTCTAACGATTGGTGCGTTATGGACACCCGATGCCAAATGCCTGGAGGAATGCGGAGATATCGAAGAAACTAAATACCGTGTCGTCATTGAAGTCGGCGACAGGGTCTTGAGCGTTATAGGCCTGGAGGAATGCGGAGATATCGAAGAAATCGAGGTTGCCATCGGCGTTGAGATCAGCCGGCATTGTGGGGGCTAGATCGAAGATATATGCCGAGCCTGCATTATGACCATTGTCATCATCAAATGCAGCACCTGCGACGAGTGTGGTGTCATCAATAGAAACACTTCGTCCGAATAGGTCACCTGTCGTGCCATCGTTTGGGGCGAGTTTAGATTGTTGAGACCATGTGTTTCCTGTGCGTTTGAAAACATATGCCGAGCCAGAGCTTTCGCCATTGGTGTGCGTGAATGGAGCACCAATTATTGCGGTGTTATGGGAGAGTGAAACAGATTCGCCGAATTGGTCTCCTAGGACTCCATCAGAAGGCAATAGCTTGGCCTGCTGAGTCCATGTTGTTCCTTGACGAGTAAAGACATATGCGGATCCAGAATCGAGTCCGAGATCATCGTCATGATGTGCCCCAATAAGTGCGGTGTCGTTGTTAAGAGATACCGAAAATCCGAATCGGTCGTGCGCATCCCCATCCGAACTCAAGAGTTTGGCTTCTTGTGTCCATGTGTTTCCAATGCGTGTAAATACATAGGCCGAACCCGAGTTTGTGCCATTATCATCGTCTCTTCGTGATCCGATGAGGGCAGTGTCGCCGTTGATCGCAACTGAATATCCGAACAAATCGCCTTCCGCCGCATCAGAGGCGACCAGCTTTCTTTGAATAATCCAGGAGCCATCAATTGGCGTAAAAATATACGCAGCACCCGATGCTGAACCATTTGTTGAATCATCGCTATATGACCCGACGATAATCGTCTCTTCGTGGATATCTACTGAGTACCCAAACAGGTCGCCCGCTGCTCCATCAAATGCCTCGAGKTTGTAGTACAAGTTCCATTGGTTATTGAGAAATCGAAGCACATGTGCAGCACCCGAGAGGGATCCATTGTCATCGTCTCCATATGCACCAACAACCGCGGTGTCGCCACTGATAGCGACTGAGATGCCGTAGCGATCTCCTCTCGCACTTCCYCCTGGGGGGAATCCCATAGCACTCTGAACCCATTCATTATTTTTACGAACAAAGATATATGCGGAGCCAGAATCAACTCCGTTGAAGTCGTCTCTATGCACCCCGATGATTACCCTGTCACCATCAATATCGACAGCGTTACCAAAGTAGTCTTCGTTTGCCCCATCTGAAGTAAGGAGCTTTACGATTTCAACCGGGTCGCACACTTGGGCGTGGGATGGTGTTGCCAATCCAAAGAGAGTGTAGCTCGCGATGATGCCTCGGATCTGGATACCAGGATGCCAAGGGATTGTTCTTTGTTTCATTTCAGTTGCCATCATTTTGTAAAAGCTCCCATGACAAGACGCAAGGTATTGTCGGGAGAATCTAACAGATATTGAGTATAAAAACAAGAAGTTATTAGGATTTACTTGTATGCGATGATGTTTTTGTTTCTCACCGCATCCGCGACGCGAGCATCTCGGCGAGTTCGCCGGCAGGCATCCCGTCGTGGGGGCATCCAACGGCAACGGGTTGTTGGGCCGAAACGCGATCTTTAAACCGTTTGGCAGCCGTGATCACCGTTGAGTGGTTCGGRCGMCCGATCGCRTASGCRATCTCSGGGAAGCTCTTGCTGGTGAGSTKRCGKGCGGTATGCACGATCAACTCGCGGGCCATCACGACCTTCTTCTGACGCCCTTTGCCAAACAAGTCCGACTTGGACACCATCATTTCGGTGCAGATCTTCCCGATAATCGTTTCAAGGGCGATCGGGCCGGTCGCTGTTTGCTCGTCGGAACCATCACGCAACGCGAGCGCTTTGCGGATATGACTCATGGTGGGGGTGCGTGATGATGTATGGGAGGTTTGGGCGAGTTGTCCATTCCCGCTTCCCTGATCCATCAGCCGAGCGACGGCCTGAATCTGCAAGRCTGCGCCTTCCAAATCACGCACCGACGCGCCTCGCTTTGGTCCAGCTCTGCCGATCCCTACTCGATCAACAATCGTCTGCACCGCTGCCCCATCAAGGAACACGCCACGCTTGGATGCGATGTGTGTCACCAATCGCCGGGCGAGTTCAACATCAGGCTCGTCGATCTTGACGACCAACCCAGCGGAGAATCGAGAGGCGAGTGCTTGGTCGAGCCGAGCGATCTCGCGGGGGTGGGCGTCCGATGCCAAAATAATCTTACAGCCACCAAGCGAGAGCGTATTAAAGATCTGCAACAACTCGTGCTGCGTCGCCTGCTTGCCAGCCATCAGATGGATGTCATCAATACACAAGAGATCGAGCCCACGATATTTTTTCTTAAACGCCTCGACCGAGCGTGAGCGGATCGCAGTCACAAACCCGTTGGTGAACGCTTCGCCTGTCGTATACCGCACCTTGCACCCAGGGCGAAGTTGACGAGCATACTTGGTCGCACCACGCAACAGGTGCGTTTTACCAACCCCACACGACCCATGCACAAATACAGGCGGGCAATCAAGCCCCGACTGGATCACTTGCTTGACCGATTCAAAGGCAAGCCGATTCGAGGTGCCGATGAGGAAGTCGTTTAGCGATGGACAAGCCGGAAATCGGGCACCGCCACCCTTTGTTCCAGAACCACCCGCAGGCTGATTGATCCGGTTGGCGAGCGGATGCGTGTTGATTGTTGCCGTATTGGACTGGGCATCGCGCCCAGCAGCTGCGTTGCTCGTCTTCTGGGTCGAGTTGCGCGAGACATCAACCGTATACACAATCTGAGGTTCGGTGGTTCCCATCGCAAACTGGGCTGCGATCCGTAAGGGTTCGCCCAATCGCCTTTCGATCATATCGAGGGTAAACCGATCTCCTGCGATCAGTTCGATCGCTCCATCTTGGTTCTGGGTCATCGTGACACTGCCTGAGAGATATCGGCGAACCCGGTTCTCGCCTTGGGTGTTGATCAGGTGTTCACGGATCTGTTGGCATACTTCGCTTGCGCTGGCGAGCGTCTTTGGTTCATCCTGCGGCGAGTCCGTCATTTGCTGTGTTTGTGTCAGCCGAAGGGGGCCTTCGCTCAAATCGTTTCCAATCCCCTGCTCGCGTCCGAACATCGAGCCGGTGTCTGCGCTCTGCTCGTTTACATTGGTGTGTCTTCTGTTATCCAATACCGAGTTGTTCGAATCGTTTGTTGTGTGCTGCACGCTTGTTTGCCTCTTGGTCATCCAGGACCGCCCGAGTTGATGATGCCTGCGCAATCCGATCGCGCACCATGCACACCTCCGGGCGAGCAATACTAAAAAATTCATCCGAGTCCATTCACGGTGCAGACTGATCGCGCCAAGTGAGCCAAAAGCTCGCACACTCGTAGGTGGTGGTCGCAGAATCGTTTCATAAAAAAACGACTTGCATATGGGTTCTGAGCGTCCCCTCAGAAGTCTCGATAAGGCTCGTTTTCAGAGTCTTATCATGAGAACCCGGCGATCGAGTTTACATGCCTGTCAATCCTAACTGGCAAGAGAGAGCATAGAGACTCCAACTGTGTTTCGCAACCGCAAGAACCATCACAACTCGACGAGTTTGTCGCTGATCTCGGTGGGTTATAGACTTAGGCGCACAAAGTTTTTTTCATCCACACACCACCCGAGTTATTCACATACCGCATGCAAAATGTGTACAACAATCTGAGCCTTCTTTTTTCCTCTTTGCATCAACGCTCAGACAAACAAGTTAGCTCTGGGCAACGATGGCTGACACGAATCCGACACGGGCATCGAAGCGTTCAAAGCCCAACGATTCATAGATCCTAATCGCAGGCTCATTTCGATTATCAACCGCGCAGGTCACCTCGCTGATCCCGATCGGTCCAAGCATATCAATCGCGTAGGAAAGCACAGAACGCCCCAATCCAAGCCCACGGGCTTGGGGGGAAATCCCCAAATACACAAGTTCGACGCTCTTGCTTTGCGGAATATGCGTCAACAAACAACACCCCGCAGGCGTACCGTCTTTGAAAATGAGATGCCAACGCGAAGCCTCAAACTCGCCCGTCGCTTTGTGCGACTCCACAACATCATCCATCGAACGCAACCCGCACAGCTCAGGACAGTCGAGCGTCTGCTCATAGCTTCCTGCAAGGGCGGTAATCAATGCCAGGTAATCCGAATCCAACGCACCCGGATCAAGCGTTCGTACCGCCCGCACCTCGATCCCGTTTGGCCAACTCGGTGTGTCGGCGATCGGAGCTGTCTGCGAGATCGGTTTTCGCATGTAATCAAGCTGACCAACACAGATCATCCCCGCATCGGTACACGCCCGATGGGCCCAGGTATGTTCGGGTTCGATCAGTGTCTGGGCAAGGGCAACCTCATCGGGAGCCATCGCCYGCAAACCCATCAATGCCCCTTTGATCGATGCGCCGATCTCATCAATCTGTGTTTCAATATCGCCAAWGGCTTGAGTATCTGCATCAGGGTTCGACAAAAACACCATCGCGGTTCGTCCAGATCCAAGCACTGCCAAAGTGACCTGGCGAACCCGTAAGGGCTTTTTGAGCAGCCCAGATGCTGGTGGTTGCTCGATGACACCCCACATTAGATCCAAATCGATCCCATGTGCCGGGGCAGACGCCACCAATCGTTTGGCTGATTCTCGACGCCCTTTGGATGCGACAAGACGCTCGGCAGCAGACAGACGCAAGGCGTGGGGGATCTGCTGGGCATGGATGATCGGTGTTTGCGACATGGGCTCTACAGGCATGAAAGGACACAGAACAGGCATAGGAAGTGACGATCTACTATGATAGTGAAGATTTAACTCTCTCGCTGGGAACTTGGGCGGGTTGTAGACGAATAGATTTGACGCTCGGTATTGATCGTCGTCGCGCATACACTACACTTATTACAGATCAGCCAGTTTCAGACCTGACGGGATATTTATGACCAACACAGCCAACACCGCTCGCAAGAACACTTCAACGCTTGGGCGTCTTTGCCTGACGCTCGGTGCGATTGCAGCAACCAGTGCCGCTTTGCTCTTTGCAAGCTCAGCTCCTGCCTATGCAGCTCCAGAACCATCACCTGTTGCGACGCAGTGGGAGTTCACCTTCGAAGAAGGTGCCTTGCGTTTGGCATGGGTTGACGATGGCAATGGCATGAATCCATACTTCTATCTTACCTACCGCATCACCAACCACTGGGGCGGCGTAAAACTCTTCGCTCCCGATGTTCAGCTTATGGCTGACAATGTCAATATCATCCGCTCAGGACGCGATGTATCGAGTGGCGTCACCGCGACCATTATGGAACGCTTGAACAATCCATTGCTCGAATCGCAGATCGAAATCGTCTCCAATGTCCTCGAAGGCGTAGAGCATGCCCGCGATGGCGTTGTGATCTGGCCTGCCAATGATCTCCAAGCGGATGAAGTCACTGTCTTCTTCGCCGGGCTCAGCGGCGAGTTTCAGTCCTATGTCGTCGGACGCGAGACACCAGATCCACACCGCTACAACCTCCGCAAGACCCTCATGCTCCGCTACTCGACCCCAGGCGAGATCGGCCAGCAAGGCGATGACCCGTTCGAGCAGGCAGAAAAACGCTGGGTCATGCGATAACCAGTGATAAGAGGCGATAAGAGACAACGAGAGGCCTGAATTGATCGAATTTCGGTTGTAAGCCCTCTTGGGAACAGAAATTACACTGGACGAATGACGATATTGGGCCTACGCTTGCCCCCGCAGCGAAGTTTCGTTGCTGAATAAAGATACACCCGATTCGGTGCCTCCCTGTGAAGCACCAATGAATCAGAATGACGGAGATTTGTGTTATGGCACATAAAAAGGGCCAAGGCTCAACCAAGAACGGTCGCGACTCCAACCCGCAGTATCGCGGAGTGAAGCTCTACGGCGGCGAATCGGCTAAGCCAGGATCAATCATCATCCGTCAGTGCGGAACAAAGTTCAAGCCTGGCTTCGGTGTTCGCATCGGCAAAGACGACACGCTCTACTCAGTGACGAGTGGCAAGGTTGTCTTCCAGAAGAACGGCCGCGTGCATGTCGACCCATACGAAGTCGATGTCCCACGCCCACAGTGGCTCCGCGAATACCGCGCTGCCCACGCCAGCTAAATCAGCTGCAAACGAATCATATAAAAACCGTCCGCATCTGCGGACGGTTTTTTTTATGGGCATCCGGTACTGAATGCGCCGAGGAAGGCGGAAATATCAAAGAAGTTGAGGATGCCATCGTCGTTAAAATCAACGAATAGATTTTGTGAGATGAATGCGGCGAGGAAGAAGGAAACATCACGCAAATCAAGGAACCCATCGCTGTTGAGGTCCGCGGGGCAGTAGATATCGAAGGAATAGGTTGATCCAGAGTTTGAACCATTGTCATCGTCCAAAACGGAACCCACAATAACCTGGTGGCCATCAATCGCAATCGAATGTCCAAACCAGTCCCCTTCTTCCCCGTCGCTGGGTGAGAGAGAGTTCATCAACATTCCGGTTTCAAGTGAGTAGAGGCGAGCACTGCCGACCATGGTACCGAGAGGTGTGTCATAGCGTAGCCCAACTACGAGATTGTCATCGTCGAGCCCGATTGCCACATCAAAGTTTTCGCCTTGGTTGTGTTCTGGATAAATCTCATAAAGCTGTTCACCTGTGTCGATACGAAACACACAGATCTTTCCTGTCTTCATAGTGCCAATCGTCTGGTACACCGTCGATACGACATAGTCTGGTCCTAATGCAAGCTCTGACCCAAGTGACTCATGCGGTCCCTTATTAGGGCGAACAATCTTCATCAGTTGTTGGCCTGTTGACACATCGAATAGATAAATCGCCCCAGCACGATCACCGTTACTGTCATGGCCCGGAGCACCGATTGCGACTATCCCATTATTCAAGGCGACGGCACTTCCGAACTGATCCAGCGATTGGCCATCGGAGGCGGTCAGCTTATAAATTTCAGATCCAAGTTGGGTATTGTATAGATAGACCGATCCAGAGAAGAACCCGTGATCATCGTCTCCTCGAGCACCGATCGCAATCAGGCCTGAGTCGATATCAACGGCATTTCCAAACCTGCCACTAAACGCACCATCGCTTGGAGTGAGCTTTGAGATTTGCAACCCGGTTGCAGAATCGAATACATACGCTGCTCCTGAGTTGCTGTTCGCAGAATCGTGTTCTTCAGCACCAACGATGACCAAGCCCTGGTTTATCGCGATAGAATCGGCAAAGAAGTCATACGCACTACCGTCGTTTGGAAGCAGTTTAAAGAGCTGTTTTCCTGTGATTGCGTCGAAGAGATATGCGGAGCCACTTTGAATCCCATTGTCACGGTCAGAACTCGAGCCAACAGCAATAATYCCGCCATCGATATCCAGAGAGTCACTAAAAAAATCATCTGGTGAGCCATCGTTCGCAACAATTTTCCAATCTTCGGCGATACTTTGGCATTGAGCGATCCCCGTATACACTGATATCAGCAAATAGATAATGGCTATGGTGTATTTTTGCATCCCAGTATTGTACAGCAAAGGGATAATAGTTTCAACGGAATTGCCAATCCTGAGTAAAAAATGAACGGCCATGTCTGCCAATATCTATGCTCTGTTATCTAAATTGTTTCGGATTCAGAATTTGCTTCGTATAATGGATTTATATCGGGCATTGTTGCCAAAGAGGAACTCCAGACTCATGCTTGAACTCCGCCCGAACTGTGAATGCTGTGATTGTGATCTGCCGCCGGAATCGGATCAGGCGATGATCTGCACCTTTGAATGTACCTTCTGTCGATCATGTGCAGAAGGCAAACTTGCGGGCAAGTGTCCTAACTGTGGCGGCGGGTTCGAGACCAGGCCAATCAGGCCCAGTGCGATGCTTGAGAAGTTTCCAGCATCGATAAAACGAGTCATGCCAAAGCATGGGTGATTTATGGGCATCCCGCGTTGAATGCAGTGAGAAACTCAGAGATATCGAAGAAGTTCCATGTGTTGTCGTGCGTGAAATCAGCGATGGGCTCGTTGGCAGCGAAGGCCTGTAGGAACTCTGAGATATCGAAGAAGTTGAGTGTGCCGTCCGTGTTGAGATCTGCTCGGCAAGGCTGGGGGCCTTTGGTGATGGTGAAGTAGTCAGAGACGATGCCCTGGTCATTGAGGAACGATGCGTCGAGGCGTGTGCCGTTGACATCGATGATCATTGATCCGAGTTCAAGGCGTGTGATTGGCATCGCCGGGTGGTTGAGCGAGTCGCCGGTGATGAGGCTGGCATTTCCTGCGACGACATAGACCGTGCCTTCATGGGGAGCAAGCCCAGCGGTGGGCTTTGCATAGACCCCGTCGCCATCTTCTTGGCCGTTGCCGGAGTCAATGTTCATCGATGCGTCGAATGTGTTGGAAAGCCCATAGTGTCCATCGAGCAAGAGGGATCGTTCGTAGGAGTGGCTGTGCCCGCTGAGTACAAGGTCTACGCCAGCGGCTTCGAGAATGGGGTTTGCATTCTGGCGCATCTMGACCATCGCAGGCTCGTGGAGAAAATCGTCCGAGTTGTGCCCGTCGGAGTAGGGGGCGTTGTGCCAGAAGGCGATGACCCAGGTTTGGGTCGTCGCTGCGAGATCTTCGGCGAGCCATGTGAGCATTGGGTCATTGGTGCCTCGGAGGACATCGTGCGAGTTGAGCGATACGAAGTGTACATTGGCATAGTCGAACGAGTAGTACGCTTGGGTGCCTGATGCAATGCCACCTGCTTGTGCTTTGCGTGGGAGCGAGTAGATGTCATAGTACGGTCCAGATTCAGTTTCAGAATCCGCGAAGATTCCATCATGATTACCCATAGTCGGAGACATCGAGGTGGCGAGCAGGATCGATGGGTAGGCATCGAAGACGGCCCGCTGGTAATCGCTTTGTGATCCAACCGCATAAGCATTGTCGCCGAGCATGATCCAGACATCTGCGGGGTTGTTGGTAGTGTGGTTGAGATAAGCATCGCGCACTGCTCGTTGATCGTCGCCAGCGATTCCAGAGTCGCCGATCACCCAAATCCGAACCGGTTCGGCAGYGCCAGCGAGCGGGGAAGTTTTGAGTGTGTGATCGGCATCGTCGCCAGCGAGGGTGAGTGTGCTTGTGCCGACGGAGTAGAAGTATTGTGTATTGGCTGTAAGCCCGGTGAGATTGATGATGTGTTCGGTCGTCAGCGTTGGGTCATCGACAACTGAGCTGAGGTTCCCAAGGCTCGCACCGAACTGAACTCGGGAATCAGTGGGGGTGTCTGTCCGCCAGCGGATGATGGTGCTGGTGGGTGTGGCGAGTTGGAGGTAAGGCCCTCGGACGATTGTGGGATCGCCCATTGCATGGAGGGATGATGCAAGCAGTGAGACGAGAGCAAGAGCAGCGAACATTTGGCTGATGGTTTGGGTACGCATAGATCGCTCGGGTTGGTCGGGAATAAGCGGGGGAGTCGAGTGACTCTAATGGACTATTCGCATCACAATGCGAGATGGTTCTCTTCGAGTGATGTATTTTTGTAGTTTGCCTCGAGTTCATTGGTGAATGCGGTGAGGAACTCAGCCATGGCAAAGTGCTGTTTGGTGTAAGTTGAGCCTTGGTCGATCAGAACGATCCAATTGCCAACGAATGCCCACTATTCGACCTTGCCCGGTGGCTGTCCCATACGGRAACTTGAGATCTGGCTCTTCTTGGAAATGAACCAATCGCAATGAGTGAGCAAGGTCTCGACGATGGAATCGGATTCGTTCTCAGTGCGGATAGTTACGGGCATCCTGCGGCGAAGAGCTGAAGGAATGCGGAGATGTCGAAGAAGTTCCAGATGCCGTCGTTGGTGAAGTCTGCGAGCGGGTCGTTGTTGGCGAATGCTTGGAGGAATGCGGAGATATCGAAGAAGTTGAGCACACCATCGCCGGTGAGGTCTGCGGGGCAGGGTTCGTCTAAGCAGTCGCTGGCATCGATGATCTGCAGGCCCGAAGTGGCATCTGCGACATAGGCGGTGTCGTTCACAACGCTTACATCCCAAGCATGGCCGGGTGTGTTGTAGGAGGCGAGGAGTGTTGGCATAGCGGGGTCACTGACATCGATGATCTGCAGGCCCGAAGGGCCATCTGCGACATAGGCGGTGCTGCCCACAACGGTGAGGTCGTAAGCGAAGCTGGGCGTGTTGTAGGTGCCCAGGAGTACCGGCGTCGCGGGGTTGCTGACATCGATGATATGTAGTCCAGAACCGCCATTGGCGACATAGGCGGTGCCGTCCACAACGGTGACGCCGAAAGCCCAGCTGGGCGTGTCGTAGGAGCCGAGGAGTGTTGGCATAGCGGGGTCACTGACATCGATGATCTGCAGGCCCGAAGTGCCATCTGCGACATAGGCGGTGTCGCCCACAACGGTGACGCCGTTCGCGAAGTCGGGCGTGTTGTAGGTGCCCAGGAGTATCGGCGTCGCGGGGTCACTGACATCGACGATCTGTAGGCCCGAACCGGCATCTGCGACATAGGCGGTGCCACCTATAACGGTGACGCCGAAAGCCTGAGCGAAGCCGGGCGTGTCGTATGAGCTGAGGAGTGTTGGTACAGCGGGGTTGCTGACATCGATGATCTGTAGGCCAGAGAAACCATCTGCGACAAAGGCGGTGTCGCCCACAACGGCGATGTCGAAAGCCTGGCCGGGCGTGTTGTAGGAGCCGAGGAGTACCGGCGTCGCGGGGTCACTGACATCGAAGATCAGGAGGCCAAACGCTTCATCTGTGACATAGGCGGTACTGCCCACAGCGGTGACGCCGGAAGCGACATTGGGCGTGTTGAATGAGCCGAGGAGTGTTGGTTGACACGCTCCGTCACCAGCACTGGCTTGCGAGGTGGCCGACGACAACATGCTGAAAGTCAGTATGAATGTCGTTGTGGCAGAAGCATGAAAAAAGCGACAGATTGTGCTGGAAGGGCGGTATGGCATGGTATGGTATGGTCCTCTTCTGATCCAAGTAGCAGTTGATTGGAATTCGCATGCGCACAATACCGGGCAATTTGATCCGATACAAGCAGCATCTACGGAAATGCAAGAAATAGCATCGTGGTGCAGGGGTGCCTTCTATGAGATGGCAGATCGAATCGCCGCGGCCTGCGTAATCACCTGCTCAAAGTCATCAAAGTTCAACTGCGTCGCACCATCGGACCATGCTTCCTTTGGATTCGGATGACACTCGACGAAGAGGGAATGTACACCGATGGCGGTGGCGGCTTTGGCGAGTTGGAGGGCGCGGTCGGGTCGGCCTCCGGTTTGTTCGCCGGAGCCTGGGAGCTGGGTGGAGTGGGTGACATCGAAGCAGACTGGCGGGGAGCCCAGCGAAGAGAAGGCGGAGCAATCGAGTTCCATCATGTCGGCGATGCCGATGAAGTCGTTGACGAGGCGGTGGTAGCCGAAGAAGGTGCCTCGTTCGGTGAGCATGATGTTCTCGCATCCTGCTTCGGTGGCTTTGCGAACCGGGCCGGCCATTTCGCCGGGCGAGAGGAACTGTCCCTTTTTGATGTTCAATCCACAGCCGTGCGTTTTGCATGCTTGGGCGGATGCGACGACGAGATCGGTTTGTCTACAAAGGAAGGCCGGGATYTGKAWMAKRTCRRCRRYTTKTGCSAYMGSYKCAGCTTGTTCWGGKGYGTGKAYRTCKGTGRTRRTRGGSACGCCMASYTCWTSYTTSAYRSSKKSSAARWKYYSSARMCCTTSTTCSAWGCCKRKGCCWCGMWWGSMRKMSAYWSWRGWWCGGTTGGCTTTATCAAAGCTGGCTTTGAAGATGAAGGGGAGGCCGACAGCCTCGCAGACGGCTTTGCAATGTTTTCCCACAGCAAGCCCGAGTTCGAGGGACTCAAGTGTGCACGGCCCAGCGATAATAGCGAGCGGCTGGTTCTGGCCGACTTTGATAGAATCGACGGTGCAGAAACGGTTGGAATCGGTGTTCATGTCAAAGATTAGGCGTGTAAGGGGGCTTTTGGTGCGAAATGAGGGCAGTAAGGCGTATGAAAACGAGTGATTGTTTGGGGTGGACAAAACTACCCATTGTGTCGTCATAGTGTAATAAATAACACTAAAATGGGGAATAGTGGAGCATGTTGGTCGGTTTGGTGCTATTTTAGTTCTTACGCATGTTCCCTCTCGAGATCGTCCCCGAGCACGGAGTTTGCTATTCCCGGTTGAATCTCCACCCCGCCGTGATTTTCAACTGAGGCAAACTTTGCTCGTCCCGCCAGGTTCCCTCCTTGGCGGGGCGATCTCTTTTTGGGTTCTTTTGTTTCTGTCTTATTGAGTGAAAAGATTCATTGCAGGATGGGTGCGTTCTGGTTGTTTTGGTGTCTATGCTCTGTGCGATCCGGGCGAGTAGCTCAGTTGGCTAGAGCGTTCGCCTTACACGCGAAATGTCGTGGGTTCGAGTCCCTCCTCGCCTATTGCCCGGTATACCAGTCTTTCTTGAGGCTGACAAAAAATGAAATGGGGTTAGCAGTTATGCTGACCCCTTTTTCAATTGCTTGCAACTGGTTCATTCTTTGATGGTGTCGATTTGTTTCGATGGAATACATCATGTGGGTGAGGGTGCTGTAATTTAGCTTTGATGAGCCTTGCCTGTAGCCAAGCTGTAGATTGTGGTGTCTATTGGCCAGTTTGATGGTGTCTATTGGCCATATGTTCTATTTGCGGAATAAAGAAGGATGAATCCTGTTTGTACTTGTGATGTCGTGTAGGTTATATGTGTTGTGTTTTTAGATTGATAGAGCTGTCGCAAGTTGCAGATTGAAAGCAGGGTGATTGATATGGGATATGGGAATCGTTCGTTGGGTCGCGGGGTTTGTGTGGGTTTGTGTGTTGTTGGCGCGATGTGCTCGCCTCAGGCGTTTGGGCAGGTGCTTAATCAAGAGGCGACGCTGGACTCTGGCGAGGGCCCCGCCCATGAGGGCATGGGGAGAGTGATTGCCAGCGACAATGGGATTTTTGTCGTCACGGCGGGGAGGACTGCAGTTGTGTATGACTCAGCGACGGGAACAAAGATGTTTAATCTTGTTCCCGACGATGCSKAATCAATCAGTGTGAGTTCTCTGGCAATTGATAACAACCTGATCGTGGTTGGCTCTTCGTTCGATTCAACTAATGGGACAAGGYCTGGTGCCGCGTATGTGTTCGATGCCACAACGGGGAGTCAGATTGTAAAGCTCTTGCCGAATGATTCCAATGCATTCGATGAGTTTGGTGTATCTGTTTCGATTTCAAATGGGATTGTTGTTATCGGCGCTCACCGAAACAACAGCTTCACAGGCACGGCGTTTCTCTTTGATGCGATCACTGGCCAGCAACTCTTTAAGCTTGTAGCAAGCAATGCGGATTTTGCTGATTACTTCGGGGCAGCCGTGGCCATCAGCGATGGTATTGTTGCGGTGAGTGCGCCAGGTACATCCGGTTTCCGAGGTGGCACCGTGTATCTGTTTGATGCCGCGACCGGGCTTGAGTTTGATATTATTCGACAAGGAGATCAAAGCGGATTTAAACAGCAGTTTGGCCAAAGGTTAGCTATCGACAACGGGTTGCTTGCAGTGGGAGTCCCTTTTGATGATGTCGTTGGGATTGGGTCAGGTTCTGTGTATGTCTTTGATGTGGCCACCGGAAATCAGGTGTCAAAGCTCATTCCAAATGATGGCCAGGCACGCGATTTCTTTGGGGCTTCCATATCGATAGATGGGGGCATCGTTGTGGCCGGTGCGAAATCGGACGATGATCTTGGAGATCAGTCTGGATCAGCATATATCTTTGATGCGAATACTGGGGTACAACTTTCAAAGCTGCTCGCAAATGACGGTGCGGCAGCACATTCTTTCGGATCTGCAGTTTCGATTGATGGCGGCGTGATTGTTGTTGGCGCCAGAGGCGATAATGAAAATGGCGTCGGTGCTGGTTCGGTACATCTCTTCGATGCATTGGATGGGCAGCATATTCAAAAGATTATTCAATCCGGCGGAGCCATCGGCGATGAGTTCGGTACATCGATCGCGATCTATGAGAATATTGTCGCGGTGGGTGCTGTTGAAGATCATGACAATGGTGCCGTTTCTGGATCGGTTTACCTGTTCGATCGCTTTACTGATACTCGGTTAGGAAAGCTTGTTCCACTCGATGGGGCACCGAGCGATCAGTTTGGTTCATCGATCGGTATCGATAGCGAGTATGTAGCTGTGGGGGCTCCATTTGATGATGATCTTGGAATAGCGTCTGGATCTGCGTATGTGTTCGACACGGCTACGCGTGAACAGGTTGTGAAGTTGCTTGCCCATGATGGAGCGATGTTTGATGGCTTCGGGATTTCAGTAGCATCGAGCAATGGGCTTGTTGCGGTCGGTGCGCCGGGCGACGATGATCTTGGGAACGGCTCAGGCTCGGCGTATGTGTTTGATGCTGTCAGCGGCGTGCAGCTTTCGAAGTTGCTTGCAGATGATGGAGCCGCGAATGATATCTTTGGGAATGTGATTGCGATTGACGACGGACTTGTGGTCGTTGGGGCAAGCGGCGATGGTGATCTGGGATCGAACTCTGGCTCGGCCTATGTGTTCGATGCGATGACGGGTGTTCAGATCGTCAAGCTACTTCCAGATGATGGGGCAGCGTTGGACAAGTTCGGGGCTTCGGTCTCGATATTTGATGGCGTTGTCGCTGTCGGTGCGACGGGAGATTCTGATCTTGGAGCCAACTCAGGTTCTGTTTATGTCTTTGATGCAGCGACTGGGACTCAGATTTTCAAGTTGCTCGCCGATGATGGAACGAGCGGGGATGCATTCGGYTTTTCGGTTTCGATATCGAGCGGTGTTATTGCAGTCGGTGCAAATGGTGATGATGACAACGGCATTGATTCGGGGTCGGCGTACATATTCGATGTGAAGACTGGCACTCAGATTAACAAACTGCTCCCGTTTTTTNGGAAGAGCAGATGATCTTTTTGGGCAGTCGATTGCAGCAGAGGGTGATATTGTTGTTGTAGGGGCAACTCAGACGGATCAGATCGGACAAAACTCTGGTTCGGCGTATGTGTTTGATTACTTCATTACAGCATGCGAAGTGGATTTGAATCGTGATGGAGAACTCAACTTCTTCGATGTTTCAGCTTTTTTATCTGCCTTTTCTTCAGGCAACACATCCATTGCTGATTTGAATGGAGACGGTGTGCTCAACGCCTTTGATATCTCAGTATTCCTCGGGATGTTTGCCTCGGGATGTCCGTAAGCGATGGCGAATGAGTAGGCAATGCACTGTTGGGGTTTTTATCCCTATGATTCGCCATCGTGAATCTGCTTGATCTGCTCTATATCCCGCTCGGTGTGCTGGCATTGCCTGTGATCATGCGCAAGAAGCGTGGCGGGTGGGAGCAACGGTTTGGACATGTGGAACCGATGCTCAAACGATCTGCTGAGAGTTCGAGCCGGGTTCGGGTGATGCTTCATGCGGTGTCGGTGGGGGAGGTCAATGCGCTTCGTTCATTGGTGCCCGAGTTGGTGAAGCAGGCGGATGTGATTGTTTCGGTCACGACCGATACTGGGCTTAGGCAGGCGCAAGCATTGTTTGGTGAGATCGAAGCGGTCGATGTCGTCCGCTATCCGCTTGATTGCTCATGGATGGTCAAGCGGTTTCTTGATTCGGTCAAGCCCGATGTGGTCGGGCTTGTTGAACTTGAGGTTTGGCCGAACTTTATTAAGCTGAGTTCTAAGCGAGGAATCCCGATTGGGATCATCAATGGCAGGCTCTCGGTTCGCTCGTATAAAGGCTATCGCAAGATACGGTTTTTACTCCGATCAACATTCGCTAGGCTGAGCTTTGCGTGTGTCCAAGATCAGGAGTATTGCGAGCGGATTCAAGCGATGGGCACTGCGAGCGATCGGGTTTCGATTACCGGCTCGATGAAGTGGGACTCTGTCGATGTGTCTGTTCATTYCGAACCTTCAGCCAAGGCGATCGAGATCGCGGATGCGATGGGGATTGATCGAAGCAAGTTGATCGTGGTTGCGGGAAGCACCGGCCCGGGCGAAGAGGCATTGCTGCACGAAGGATGCCCTGATGATGTGCAGTTGGTGATCGCGCCGAGAAAAACGGAACGGTTTGATGAAGCAGCCCAAGCGGTAGAGGGGTGTGTTCGGCGGTCGGCCAATGAGTGTAAGCCAGGATCGTCGCGGTTCTTGCTCGATACCATCGGCGAGTTGTCTGCGATGTACGAACTCGCAGATGTGGTGGTGATCGGGCGATCGTTCTTCGATTTGTATGGTTCCGACCCGATCGAGCCGGCAGCTTTGGGCAAGGCGGTGGTCATTGGTGCTGCCCATTCAGATTTTTTGCAGGCGATGGGTGTGCTGGTGAAAGCAGATGCGATCCAAGTCGTTGATCGGCAAGGTGTTGGGGATGCGATAGTTAAGTTGCTCGGCGATGAGGCCTTGCGAGAAGCGATGGGGCAGCGGGCTCGGGCGTGTGTTTTGAGTCAGCAGGGGGCATCGCAGAGGCATCAAGATGTGCTTCTTGGGCATGCTTGAGCAGGCGAGCGTGAAAAACATCGAAAATGCTTGAGGAAGTGTTTGCTGTGGGTTTGGAAAACACAAAGTTCAGGCATACTATGACTCTCTTGAGAACCCTCTGCATGCGTGAGCTTGGAGTGGTGTTTGATATGGGAGAGTAGCTCAATCGGTAGAGCATCGGCCTTTTAAGCCGCAGGTTCAGAGTTCAAGTCTCTGCTCTCCTATTTTTTCCCTCTTTTTACTGCTTGTTGAAGCTTTGTATGACCATCAACGGGCGACGGAGCCGCATCTGTGATCGACATGCCTATTCAAGAGGCCGATCTGTCGGCAATCGTCATTCATGCGAACTGGACCCAGGGTGCATTGCATCTCTGGTGTGAGACCGGATCGCCTACGAATGCCGAGCCAGTTCAGATTAATCCAGTCCAGATTGATGGGGAATCATCCGATTCTGAGTTGCCCGTGCATCCATTTGCTTGTCGTCCTGTTGGGATTCCTGGCGAGGATTCTTCGATTTCGTTGCGTTTGCCTTCGATTGACGGTCGGCCAATTCCAAGTGTTCCGTTTTCGCGAGTATCTGGGCGTGATACCGATGAGGATCATGCTGCGGTGTTGATTGAGGTTCAGGTACCAACGATCAAGATCGATGCGATTGATGTCGGCAATGTGCTTGAGTCACTCGTTGATCATGCAGATCATGATGAGGATCGCAAGCAGCGATATTCGATTGGTCCTGGGATTACCTACTTTGTGGCAGCTTCACGATTGTCATCGCATTTGATGGCGGCTCATCGTGTGGTGCCGATGTTGTTGCAAGATGCGCAGGGTGAGCTTACAGCCGCGTGGCATCCTTGGCTTTCTGATGACATGACCGTAAGCCGAGTCAATAAGTTGATCCTTTCGATGCCCGCAGCTGCACGAGCGGCTGCCGACGAGCATGCACACGATGCTTGGAGCATGACAACTGAGTTCCTCGCCACTATCACTGATGCTCGATGTCGGGCGACGATGATTGTTGAAGACATGTTCGATACGGTTGAAGGTGCTGACCCGGATGTTGATCCGCAGGTCGCATGGCTGCACGGTTTGCTCGATGACACAGAAGAAGTACCGAGTGTAACCGGTCAGCGTGCAGATATTGCACGGAAGGTTCGCCGATGGATTTCTGAGCTTGAAGATCGCGGCGAATCGAGCGCATGGCGTTTCGGTATGCGTCTGGCAGAACCAATCGAAGAAGGTCTCCCCGCGGACATCGCCAAGCCGGACGATACGGTTTTGTGGTCGATGAGTTTCTTCTTGCAGAGTGTGGATGACGAAGAGATTGTTCTTCGTGCATCTGATATCTGGTTGATCTCGCGTGAGCGGGTGGTGATCCAGGGCTTGACGCTTGAGAATCCGCAAGAGCTTTTGATGGCCGAGCTTGGGCGTGCGAGTCGTCACTATAAGAAGCTCGAAGACGCGCTTGATAGTGCAGAGCCGATCGAGATCTTGCTCAACTCGCAAGAGGCGTATCAGTTTTTACGCGAGATCAAACCGATTCTCGAAGAGCAGGGCTTTGCGGTCAAGAGCCCACCTTGGTGGGAATCGCAGGCTGGTCGATTGGGTGCGCGTTTGCAGATCGAATCTGAACCTGCCGATGTCCTTGGCGATGAATCTGGAGATCCAGATGCAGCCGGTCCAACGCTCGGGCTCAATACGCTTATTGGGTATCACTGGGAAATCGCGATTGGCGATACAACCCTCACGCTCAATGAGTTTGAGCAGCTTGCCCAGCAGAACGCACCGCTTGTGCGCATCGGCGGCAAGTGGGTCGAGATTCGCCCGGAAGATGTCGAAAATGCAGTGAAGTTTATCGGTGAAAACCCCGGCGGCGAGATGGAACTCGGCGATGCGATGCAACTCGCATTAGCTTCGGATGCATCACAAACTGGCTTGGCGGTCACAGGCGTCGAAGCGACCGGTTGGGTCGCATCGTTGCTCGGTGGCGATACCGGGGGCGCATCGATCGAACTGCCTAAGCTCGAAACCCCAGAGACATTCCACGGCACACTTCGCCCATACCAGGCTCGCGGCATGAGCTGGATGGTCTTCATGGAACGCTTTGGGTTTGGTGCTTGTCTTGCCGACGACATGGGTTTGGGTAAGACGATCCAGCTGTTGGCGTTGATGATGTACGAGCGGCTCGAAGCCGGTGACGAAAAGGTCGGGCCGACATTGATGATCGTTCCGATGTCGGTGATCGGCAACTGGGTGAAAGAGGCCGAGAAGTTTACGCCGAGTCTGACCGTGATGGTGCATCACGGGATCGATCGTATTCAGGGCGATGAGTTTACCAAGAAGGCTCAAGGTTCAGATCTGATCTTGACTACTTACGCACTTGCTCATCGTGATAACGATTTGATCAATACCGTCAACTGGAAACGAATGGTGCTCGATGAAGCACAGTTCATCAAGAACCCGGCAGCGAAACAATCGCAGGCGGTTCGTGGGATCAAGGTCTCGCGCCGAATCGCATTGACTGGTACGCCGGTGGAAAATCGGTTGTCCGAGCTGTGGTCGATTATGGATTTCTTGAATCCGGGATATTTGGGTTCTGCGGGCAACTTCCGCAAGAAGTTCTCGCTTCCCATCGAGCGGCATCGCGATCAAAATAAGATGGCCAAGCTGCGAACGATGGTGTCGCCGTTTATTCTTCGGCGAGTTAAAACCGATCCAACCGTCGTGTCCGATCTGCCTCTGAAAATCGAAAGCAAGGAATGGTGCGCTCTTACACCAGAGCAAGCCAAACTTTACGAAGGGTGCGTCCAGCGGATGCTTAACGATGTCGATGATTCCGAGGGGATCCATCGTCGCGGGTTGGTGCTCGCAGCACTCATTAAACTCAAGCAAATCTGTAACCATCCGGCGCAGATGCTCAAAGAGAATGATCCACAGTTTGGTATGGTCATCGATCCGATGCGATCAGGTAAGTGTGTTCGGTTGCTCGAGCAGGTATCTGAACTGATCAGCGAAGGCGATCAAGCGTTGATCTTTACGCAGTTCCGTCAGATGGGGCATATTCTTAGCACGATGTTGACCAATGAACTTGGCAAAGATATTTTGTTCTTGCATGGGGGCACGCCTCAGGGCAAACGCCAGGAAATGATCGATACCTTCCAAGAAGCGACCGGCAAGAACCCGATTCTGCTGCTCTCACTCAAGGCTGGTGGTGTGGGTCTGAACCTGACCGCTGCGACGCATGTGTTCCACTTTGACCGTTGGTGGAACCCCGCGGTAGAAAACCAAGCGACCGACCGTGCGTATCGCATCGGGCAGACGCGAACTGTGCAGGTGCATAAATACATCGTTCGAGGCACGCTCGAAGAGCGCATCGATGAGATGATCGAATCGAAGATCGAACTCGCTGAGAATATCATCGGGCACGGCGAGCGTTGGTTGACAGACCTTGGTACCGAGAAACTCCGCGATTTGTTGACGCTGCGTGCCGACACGATTGCGGATGAAATGTAAGGGGGAGGATGAGCTATGAGTGAACAAAAAAACAACCCATCAGATTCTTCCGAACCAAAGGCCAAGAAGCTGAAGATCGATCCATTGGCTGCGCTCGAAAAAGCAGCAAAGGCATCGCCCAAAGATATGGCCAAGAAGTCGGCTTTAACAACCAAGAAGACGACCAAGAAACGCACAAAGAAGTCTGCTGAGAAGGCACCGCCGCCACCGCCGCCGCGCGAGGGGCGTGTGGTCAATGTGATTTCGACACCCACAATCAGCGCGTCGGTTCCGACTGCTCCCAAACGGATCAAGCCTCAGTATGCGTCGTTCCGATCATCGCGTAAATCGCTGGTGAATCCTCGGCGAGTCCGCGGCGGGNTCAAGCTCAAACTCAAAGCAGGCGAGACTCCAGCGAGTTGGATCACCCAGAGGCTGTTGCGCGTTGCCGAAACCGGCGCGGACAATATCATCTATACCGATGGCATCGAATACGCTCGGCTTGGTCAAACCAAGCGTTTGACAATCGAGGATACGCTTTGCGAAGGTATTATCCAAGGGCGAAGCGATAAGCCATATACGGCGACGCTTGGGCTCGATGAGTTTTGTGCCGAGTCGCAAGAGAAGATCATCGCAGCGATGGCGGATCAGGTTCGGTATGCAGCCAAGCTGCTGGCGGGCGAACTGCCCAGTAATATCGAAGATGTGTTCGCGCCGTTGGGGTTGAAGCTTTTTCCCTCAGAGCCTGAAGATTTCAAGCCGGTGTGTTCATGCCCGGATTGGAAAATTGACGAACCTTGGTGCAAGCATACTGTCTGTTTGACGGCGTTGCTCGCAGAAAAACTCGGCGATGATCCGATGATTATCTTTGGGCTTCGCGCGATGCCTGGTCAAGAGTTGATCGATGGGCTTCGTCAGAAGCGAGCCGCGGGCGTGCAAGGCCCTGGCCCTTCGCCGGTGCTACATCAGCATGTGCCCGGCGTCTCGGATATCTCTTCGCCGCCATTGGAAGACTCGATCAACTCCTTCTGGGACATCGGTGACGGCTTGGCCGAGCTCGACACCCCGATCGCACCGCCTGCGGTCAACTGTGTGCTGCTGCGTCGACTGGGCCCAAGCCCATTCATCGATGGCCAGTTCCCACTGATCGGGTTAATGGCGACCTGTTATCAACTCATCGGCGAAGCCGCGATGCAAGCCGAAGAAGAGCTTGGCGAGAGCGACTAAGCGTTCTCTAGAGATTGCTGATTGATCATCCACTTAATCATCCATACAAAAAAGCCCCGCCAGATAGCGGGGCTTTGTTTTTGTATTCAGGTTGCTCGATAGATTACGGGCAGCCGCTGGAGAACTCGATGAGGTAGGCGGAGATGTCGAAGAAGTTGAAGACGCCGTCGTTGTTGAAGTCTGCGATTGGATCGCTTGCACTAAAGGCCGCCAAGAACGCGGAGATATCGAAGAAGTTGAGGAACCCGTTGCCATCGAGATCTGCTGGGCAACCAACCGAGAGTGTGAACGAATCGATGTAGGTTTGCCAGCCGAAATCTTTGCGATACATACCCATAATCCAGAAGGTGGTGTCGTCGTTGGGATCGATCGCGATATCGAGATAATCACCCCATCGCCCATCCGCTCCGGTATCACCAATAGCGAGTTGGATCGGGGTACTCATCGTGCCCAAAGGATCTGTCGGCACACGACCAGCGACTTGTACACTCGCAAACTCGGATGAGCTTGAACGAGACATGACCATGCCGACATTGTTGAACTGGTCGGAATAGATCGCAGGATAGAAGTGGTGTTGCCCTGATGAGCCCGAGATTTCCCCTTGTTGCGCAAGGCTTGGGTCTGAGCCAGAGCTTGGCCAGCCGTTGACATCGATGTGGTACCACCGTGCGACGGTGATGCCCGGATCGCCATCGATCGCATGTGCTGTATAAAGGTTACCATCGCGATAGTGAACATTCATGAGTCGGCCGTCGAGGGTGGAGAGCGTGCCGCCGCCGGGATTTGGCGCATCTTGTGATGGACCCGTTGCAGAGTCTAAGCCCGAGACAGCGACTCGCTGTACCGAAGGGGATCCCAGCGGGTCATTGATTGTCCAGACTCGCAATGATGTCGATGAAGCGCGTGAGAGGAAGTAGCACTGTGGGGACGGCCCAAACATCTGGGCGACCTGAAGCGATGCGCCGTTGTCTGGTGCAATATCAGTCACAACGACTGGATCACCAACAAGCATTGGTGCTTTGTCGTATATACGGAAGAGCTGGCCGCCGAAGCCATCGCCGTCTGGGCCGTTGAGATAGAAGAGGTTGGCGGTGATATAAAAGGCGTTGTCGTCTGAGCCGAGCCCAGGATAGTCAACCCAGTAGTTGTCGTTGCCGACTTGGATCACGGAGAAGCCGCGGTATTTGTACCAGATGCCGTTGGGGTCGGAGTCGTCGGAGATGGCGATATCGATCCATGATTCGGTTTCGCCAACCTGTTCGAGTGCGATGACGACAAAGCGGCCGGTCTTTTGATCGTAGAAACACTTGGGGTCAAAGACAAAGCTTGAGCTTGCGCCAACATCTTCAAAGAACCCAGGGCTGCCGTCGTTGCCGAGCCTTGCCGAGAATGTTTGGTTGCCGCTCTTGTCGAAGAAGGCGATSGARGTGTTSACYGTTTCGACRAWGTGKKTTGGMCCRACMGCMAGSGTSGGGTCTGGCGGGTTCCAACCGGTTTGGGATATTGCTTCGAACCCGGTGCCGGCAGGATTCACTCGATCCATATCGATCGCTCGGCCAATGGGCAGGGTGCGCTCGGTTGAGTTGGCGTCGAGCGACTTGTCGCGGGAGTGCTTGGGAAGCAGATGCTTGACGAGCTTTGGGTCACCAACAAACGGGCCGGTGATTTGTTGTTGGATCGGGAAGGTGCGTGTATCAATGATGGTGGGGGTGATGGTTCGGCGAGAGATCGAAGTTGGATCGATCAGTTTGATTGTTTCTGGCAGTTGGTCCGCCGGGAGCCCTTGGGCTTGGCGAGCGCCTTCGGGCTGATAGCTTTGTGGTGCATTTGAGTTGTTGGTGGTTGATTGACTCGTGCATCCGACGATCAGCGATGCGACTGTGAGCGTCGTGCCCCAAATCAGGTGCTTGATGGATGGGTGATCGGACATATTGAGACCTCTCCTGAATCGATGACCATCATCTGGCGGGCAGACTGGGCCAATCGTTGGTGTTCCGCAAAGCGGAGTGTTGAATCAGAACCAAGAACTGGTCCCTGTTTTTCGGCTGGAATCAGCCTTTACGAGACATTTGACGAGCAAGAAATCCCATTTCGTACATAGTACAGGATATCGTCGGCTATCTATACGCAAAAAATCGAGATCGGTTGACCAGAATCGAAAAACTGCATGAGCATAATGTGTTGACCTGCCCTTTTGAGGGTCTAAACTTGGTTTCCTAAGCGGAGCCCGATGCGACGGACGCTGATTTTCAGCCGAGGCGCATTGATGGGTGTATTCGAGTAGTTTGGTGTGTGTTTGTATGCACAAATCAAGCTACGCAGCCGAATAGATCTCGCTCCAAGTTTGAAGCATGATTTGATCATGACTTCTTGCGACAAGCTGCGGCTCTGCATGCCTTGATACTTTGGTGTCATGTGTGTTCTAGCCGTTGATTATGACGGATTGAACACCCGATGCGATCGGAAGATCGGATCTTGACACGGAGAACAAGCAACACGCGGATGTCTGAAAAGAGACGAGACAGATAGAATATAAAAAACACTGCCCTATGGTGTAATGGTAGCACAGCTGGTTTTGATCCAGTCGGTCCAAGTTCAAATCTCGGTAGGGTAATTTTTTCTTCTCTTTTCAATAGCCAATCGCGGCGTTGCCAATCAATACGATGGCAAGCACACCTCAAAAACTCGAAGCCATTATTCTTGCAGCTGGCAAAGGGACTCGGATGGAATCCGATCTGCCCAAGGTSTGTCATCCTGTCGGCGGGCGTCCGATGGTSTGCGCTGTYGTTGATGCGTGCTTTGATGCRGGTTGCTCACGRGTCGTCGTGGTTGTTGGRTAYAAGCAAGAACTYGTCCGCGAAGCGYTKGCMAGCTATGGCRAYAAGGTYGAGTATGCCGTGCAGCATGAACAGCTTGGGACAGGGCACGCCGTGGTGAGTGCGGTCGATGCGTATCCACTTGATATGCGAAGCGATACCGATGTCTTTGTGCTCTGTGGCGACGGGCCACTGATCCGCACATCGACGCTGGCAACCATGCTCGATAAGCATCGGTCTACCGGGGCCGACGGCACACTCGCGACGAGTGTTATTGATGATCCTGATGGGTACGGGCGAATCGTTCGCGATGCTGATGGCGGGTTTGAACGCATCGTCGAGCAGAAGAACGCGAGCGAAGACGAACTCAAAATCAACGAGGTCAACCCAAGCTATTACTGCATGAACGCTCATGCGATGTTCGAGGCTCTTAAAGGGCTCAACCGCAACGAACTCACCGGCGAGTACTACATCACCGATGTCTTCGAGCATCTCCTCAAAGCTGGCAAACGCGTTGAGGTCATCTCCGCGGTGCCGGCGGAAGATATCTTGAGCATCAACACACCTGAGCACCTCGCACAAGTTGACACGATTTACCGAAGTAGAAAATCATCTGAAACATCTTCCTCCACCGAAGGGACCGTGTAATGGCCGAGATGAAAATATTTGCAGGACGCAACTCGAAAGATTTAGCGCATCGTATCTGTGCCGAGATGGATGTCGAACTCGGACGCGCACGCACAACCCTCTTTCCTGACGGCGAAGTGTTTGTGAAACTTGATGATGATGTTCGTGGACGCGATTGCTATGTTGTGATTTCGACCTGTGATCCGGTCAATGACAACCTGATGGAACTCTTGGTGTTCTGTGATTGTCTCAACCGCGCGAGTGCCAATACGGTGACGATGGTCATGCCATATTATGGTTATGGCCGCCAGGATCGTAAGGACGAAGGGCGAGTTCCCATTACCGCCAAGCTCGTCGCGAACCTGATCACGGCTTCGAATGCTGATCGTGTGATCGCGATGGATCTGCACGCGGCTCAGATTCAGGGGTTCTTTGATATCCCAGTGGATCATCTTTCTGCGACACCAGTGTTCTTCGATTACTTCCAATCGATGCGTGAAGAACTCGGCGATCTGTGCCTGGTCTCGCCAGATGTCGGCAATGTCAAGGTTGCTGAGGCGATGGCCAACTTGCTCAATGCTGATCTGGCGATCATCAACAAGCGAAGACTCACCGGCGACACCATCAAGGTCGGGCACCTGATCGGCGATGTCAAAAACAAAACGGTGCTGATGTTCGACGACATGATCTCGACCGGCGGCACCGTTATCGAAGCGGCCAAACTCGTTATGGAAGAGGGCGCGAATGATGTGATCTGTGCAGCCACCCATGCGGTGCTTGCTGGGCCAGCAATGGAACGGCTCGCTGCGGCTCCGATCTCAAAGATCATCGTGACCGACACGATCCCGGCTGGTCCGCGGTGCGATCTGATCAAGGACAAACTGGTTGTTTTGTCTGTCGGCGAGATGCTCGGGCAGGCGATCAAACGAATTCAYAAYAACGAATCMATYAGCGAACTMTTCGTACGCACCGCGGGTGCAAAGCGATGAGTTTGTTTTTTAGACACTGTTAAACAAGAGTAAGTATTAAAGAAAACAAAGAGTCATTTTAGATAAAGGAGAATTACAAATGAGTGACACTACTACAGAGCTGAGCGCACAGTTGCGTGAGCGAACCGGGAGCCGATATTCCCAGCGTGTACGCAAGGCCGGCGGTTTGCCAGCGATTGTTTACGGGCACAAGGAAGAGCCAGTCTCGATCACCGTCGACGCGCACACCGCGATCGGTTACATCTCGAAGGGCGAGAAGGTATTCCACATGGATATCGCAGGCACCAAGCAGTATGTACTGCTCAAGGACTTGGGCTATGACTACCTCGGCACCAACATCATCCACGCCGACTTTGCTCGCGTAGATATGAACGAACGGGTAGACACCAAGGCACGCCTCAAGTTTATAGGCGAAGCCGCTGGGCTCAAGACAACCGGTGCGATCATGATGCACCCAATCACTGAGCTTCAGCTCAACTGTACCGTCACCAACTTCCCAGATGATATTGTTGTCGATGTGTCAGACATGGAAGTCGGCGATGCGATTCACGCGAGCGATGTCACGCTTCCAAAGGACACCATGATTCTTCTGACCGATCCAAAGGCGATCATCGCACAGATCGTGATGAAGGCTGTTCAGGAAGAAGAAGGCGAAGCTGCTGAGGTTGGTGCTGATGGCGCAACACCAGAAGTCATCGCAGAGAAGAAGGACGCTGAGTAATGAAGCTGATTGTGGGACTTGGCAATCCTGGGGCTCAATACGAGCGGACTCGGCACAACGCCGGGTTTATGGCTGTCGATCTGCTTGCCCAAAGGCACGCAAGNNNYGGGCAGATTCCCAARAGCCGATTCMACGCGGTGACACTCGATGCGATCATCGGGACCGAGAAGGTGCTGCTGATGAAGCCGACCAAGTTCATGAACTTGTCGGGACAATCAGTAGGTGAAGCGATCCGCTTCTACAAGCTCGATCCAAACGAGGACCTTCTGGTTCTTGTTGATGACATCGCACTGCCTGTTGGATTCATCCGTGTTCGCAAGAACGGATCCGCAGGCGGGCACAACGGGCTTTCAGATATCGATCGGCTCTTGGGTGGTGCAGACTATCCACGCATCCGCATCGGTGTCGGCAATGTTCCTAAGTTTATGAACCAGGCCGATTGGGTCTTGAGTAAGTTCATGAAGGAAGAGCATGGTGATGTCGATCGCAGCCTCARAGCTGCGGCCGATGCGACCGAGTGCTTGCTCGACGAGGGCATATCAAAGGCGATGAACGCTTTTAATACCAAACTCGTTAAGCCAAAGCCAGAGCCGAAGCCTGTGTCTAAAAAAGAGTCACCCAAGCAATCAGATTCAAAGTCAGATACGAAATCAAACACTGAAAACACTTCGGCTCAATCAGAGCCGGACACGAAAATGGAGAATAATAATGTCAACTGAAACAGAAGTACGCATCGGCGTATACGAAGCGATGTTCCTCGCAAGTCAGACAGCTGCCGCATCGTTCGGCGATCTGATCGATCACATCAATAGCCTCTTCGAGCGTGCAAACGCTGAAGTAATCTCGATGAAGAAGTGGGACGAGCGTCGTCTTGCTTACGAGATCGACAAGCAAAAACGAGGCGTCTACATCCTCGCCTACTTCAAGTGCCCGACCGACATGGTGCCTCACCTTGAGCGCGATGTTGTGATTTCCGACAAGCTCCTCCGCGTGCTCGTCACCTCGGCTGATCACCTGACCGCTGAAGAAATCGCAGGGTTCAACGATATGGACGGGCTCGCAACCGAAACCAAGCTCAAGGCGCAAGCCGGCGAGGTCAAGGAAAGCGAAGGCTCCAAGAAGGTTCACCTCGGTGCACCAGTTGCATCCGAAATGACACCGGTCAAGGAAGCACCAAAGGCTGAAGCACCCAAGGCAGAAGAAGCACCAGCGCCAGAAGCTGCTGCCGATGATGCTGGGGACAAAGCTGAGGAAAAAGCAGCTGAGTAAGCTGTTTGAAAACAGGCTCTGAATCCACATTGGGTTCAAAACCACTGAAAAACCAGCAGATTCCGTGTGCTTGCATGCGGAATCTGTTTGGTATTATGCTACACTAGATCGGCTCGTCATATCGATGGGTGGAATGGAGATACAGATGGCAAGTTTCAATAAAGTCATGCTCATGGGCAACCTCACACGCGATATCGAGATTCGGCACACGCCGAGCAATACCGCAGTGGGTAACTTTGGGCTCGCGGTCAATAGAAAATATAAGACCCAGTCCGGCGAGCAACGCGAAGAGGTGACTTTCGTGGATTGTGAAGCTTGGGGACGCACCGCTGAGGTGATGGCCCAGTATCTCGGACGCGGACGCCCAGTATTCATAGAAGGTCGACTCAAACTCGATCAGTGGGAAGACAAGAACGGTGGCGGGAAGCGATCCAAGCTCTCAGTTGTCGTTGAGAACTTCCAATTCATCAACTCGGGTCAAGGCGACGGGGGCAACTCCGGCGGCGGCGGTGGTGGAGGGGGCGGATACGCCCGTTCAAACGCTGGCGGCGGCGGTGGCGACAGCTATGGTGGTGACCAGAGCGGTGGTAACCAAGGTGGCGGGAACAGCGGCGGCGGCGGTGGTGGAGGCGACTTCAACCACGACGATATCCCGTTCTAAAGCCGAGTAAATCAGCTATTCAAAGGGCATCCCAGCTTGGGATGCCCTTTTTATTCGGCTGCAATTCATTGAACAGCAATGGATAAGGGCAAGTATGCCCGCCTACACTCTTCTCCCGAATGATCGCCACCAGTTGGCATCGTCGGCACCTTTGTTGGGGCATCGCATCGTGCGTTGCTCCTTAACTTCTCTGGGATCAAACAGATCTCCGGATCAGGACAGCGAAAGGACCATATATATGGCACGCTCAGTACAACTTCTTCTCACCGAAAATGTAGACAACCTCGGAATCGTCGGCGATGTCGTCAATGTCCGCCTTGGCTACGCCCGTAACTACCTCCTCCCGTTTAACTACGCGACCACCCCAAGCGATGAACTCATCGCAGCACTCGCCGACAAGCGTGCGGTTGCTGAGAAGGATGTTGCAGCACGCAGATCACAACGCGAAGAAATGATCGGCAAGCTCAACGGCCAGCAGCTCACACTCATCCGTGCTTGCAACGACCAGGGCCTACTCTACGGCTCAGTCACCCARCAAGACATCGCCAGCGCACTCAAGGAAGTCGGCTTCGCCGTTTCCCCACGCGAAGTACGCCTCCCAACAACCATCAAGCGCATCGATGCGTTTGATATCCATATCAAGGTCGATTCAGATCTTGAAGCAGATATCAAGCTCTGGGTTGTTGCCGATCGTGAACTCAATGCTGACGATTCCGAAGAGATGGAGTTCGATAATGAAGGCGAACTGATCGTGAAAGACAAGAAGGCTCCGGCTCCAGCACCAGCTGCCGAGCCAGAAGCAGAAGCAGTCGCTGCTGAGTAATCAGCCCTGCCCAATATCGCAATCAATCACCGACCCTCTGGGTCGGTTTTTTTATATGTTCAATTGCGAAGTTCATTCAATAAAAAACGCCCCGCAGGGCGTTTGAAAATGAGATGGGTTTATCGATTGGGTCAGCCGCCGATAGCTTCCATTGGTGGGTCAAACTCTGCGATGCCAAGATCGCCGATAGCGAAGTTGGTGATCATCACCTTGTTGGTTACGATGAAGAGCAGGACAAGCTTCTGGTCGCTTCTGCTTCGGCTCAGGTTCGGTGCATCTTCAAGCCCAGTGAGGGTTGAGCCTCGGGTGTAGCGGGTTTCAAAGGTCTTTGAGTCGGTATACTCATAACCAATCGCTTCGTACTCGTTACCTTTGCTGTCAATCAGCAAAAGTGGTTGGTCGATCGGGGCACCCTTGGCAGCTTCGGAGAACAAGCCAAAGTCTGACTCTTCGCTGATATCGATACGAATCAGAACTTGCCCTTTGCTCGCTGCATAGCGATCAACACGAAGGTTCTTCGCTTGAGGCACATTCTTGCGTCCGACATCTTTCTTGAGATCGAAAGTGCCAACGCCATCAACAACTTCATTCTTTTCGTTGAGCGTCAGCCCACGCTTGGCAACCTGTGACGACATCATTTGGCTGATTTTAAAGCTGCGATGGATAAAACCGCCTTGAATGCTTGAGTCATAAACAACCATATTGGTTGTATCGAGTTTGCGTGACACCGATTCGCCTTTGAGGATTGCGCCCGAGAGGATTACGCGATCACGCTCGGTGATGTTTGCATATTCGACGGGGTCTGGAAGTGATGCGGTGCTTACACGCACATTCTTCACATATATTGCGATCGGTGTGTAGCCGGTTGGGATGACATACTCAAAGCTCATCAGCACGCGAGACTTGCCGCCGACGGAGGTGATGAAGATGTCATTGGCATCGAAACGCCAGCGTCCATACATGTCGGCTTCTGAAGATTCTGAGATCGCTGCGATCGGGAACGCCGTCATGGTGTTGCCGTTGGCGTCTTCGATAAGCAAGCGGTATTGACCATTGGAAACAACCAGCTGTCCGCCCTTCTTGCCTCGTTCTTTCGCCCCTGGTTCAAACTCGATAACAAAGCCGGCAAGGTGCCCCTTTGTAACGCGCTCGGAGTTGATGTCGATGTATTTTTGGGGCTCGTCGTTGATCGAATCATGGAGCAGATCGGTGAGTGTTTCTGAGCCGTCGGTCGCGCCAACGGTGTAGGTTGCTTTGACTTTAAAATCGTCAGGGCTCACCGCATTGCGTCCTGCACCATCGCCCGGCGAAACGCGCGAAGCGAACCCGACGAGTTCGAGTTCTGGGTACCANTTTCCCAAAGATTCATTGGTGCTCATTGTGCCGTTGGAGAGATGACGATACATCTTCGAGACGATGGTATCGACCGGAATCCAGAGTGTGTCCGCTTTGACTAATGCGCCTGATCCAGCAGCACGATCAGTGGAATACCACAGAGGTTGATAGCCCATGAACCCAGTCGGAACACGCATCGAGCCAACCCCAAGGACAAGAATGCCACAAGAGATGATTGCGGTGGCAAGCCCACAGATCCCGCCGCCAGCGTAATCAATAACCTTCGAGTTGGCGATGTTGCCTGGGACGAGTTTGTCAGTCGTAAATCGCAGCACCAAGAGTAAAAAGACAAACGGCACGACGAGGGAAACGCCCCAAGCGATCGATTCAATGAAAGACATGAATCCGCGTTCTGGGCTTACATTCACCAGCAGCATCGCCAGAGGCTCCCAGAAAGCAAAAGCGATCGCACCGGCGGCGATCACACAGAGCAAGTGCAAGAGCGAACTGAACATGCCTCGGATCATCCACGCGTAGGTGATACCGAGTACAAAGATGATGATGATGACATTCATAATCATGAGGCTATTCTCCGTCAGACTCTTGCTCGCACAGGTGTGCGTTGTGTAAGAGTTGTTCTTTGAGCTGATCGAGTAGGTCACTGATCAGGTTTGGATCGTCGAATCTCGCAAGGCGGCTTATGCCTGTGCGGGCTTTGGTGATTTGGAAGATGAGGTCTTCGAACTCTTCTTCTTTGGAGGTGCGGTAATCCGTGAGACTTCCTCGATGCTTGTCAAGCCTTCGACCGCCTTGCGAAGCGCAGTCTGCTGAACAGTCGGTAGGCTGCGTTTACGCATCGCGGTGCGAAGCCCGTTCCAGTTTTCCGCAGCAATCATCTTGCGTTCGTCATCTTCAATCGGGAAGACACCAAAGCAACCAGTCTGTCCAATATACCCGACGCCATTACATACGGGGCAAACCTCAGGCTTGTTCCGAATGAGTACCTGCCCGCCCTTTTTATGGAGTTGCTTGACCTTGTCAGCAGGCAAACCGAGCTTTTTGAGCATCTCGGGGGTTGGCTGATAGGCGACTTTACAGTTGCCACAGAGCATACGGAGGAGTTTTTCGCCCACAACACCCTTAAGCCCTTTGGCGGCGAGTTTGGCATCGCCAACCGCACGGACATAGAGCTGAATCGCAGCGATCGCACTATCTGCTTTTAACGAGAGATACACCCGTGAGCGATCGAGATCGGCGATCGCAAGGTTCTTACCGGTCGAAGCATCGGGTAAATCACAGATACCAACAACATCAGGATCTCGGCGAAGCGTCGAGCGGACAAGCGTCGCAAAGTCTGGGCCTTCGCTGGTCGCATCAAACAGGATCTGCTTAATGCCTTCGACTTCATCCTCAAACTCATACTCGATTGTTTGGATGTTCGAGGTATACGCATCGTGCAACTGAAGCAACGAGTACAGCGTGGTGGTTCGCCCGTTGTCGCTCGGGGCACCAAGGAGGACCATGCCCTCTGTGGTTTCGGCCCAAGATTTGAGTTCTTCGAGTTGCTTGTCGAGCAAGCCAAGGTCTTTGGCGGCCCGGCGAACAGCTTCGCGCGGGTTGAAGACAATCGAGAGTACCATGCCGTTCTTTGAACCACTCGCCACCATCTTGAGGCTCATGTTCGAAATTTTTTCGCTCGAGATCGTGATGTATCCCGAGAGCTTGCGTCGGCGGTCTTCAACACTGAGCCCCGCAGCCTTTTTCCAGAAGTCAATAATCTGAATTGCATCGGCTTTGGCCAAAGGCTCGCCCGCTTGGCGGACGCCATCGACGAGCATCGAAGCTGCGTAGGTGCTCTCATTGGCAGGGATGATATCGATCTGTGATGCGTGGGCGTTGTGCCCGTTGATGACCACTTCTTCCGCAGCGACACGCACCGCGTAGGCGGTCGCTTCCTTATCCGGCGGCACAATCTTCATCTTGTTTGAACCAACAATAATAAGTTCTGAGTTGCCAAGCTTCTTTGCTTCTTTTTTATCGCTTCGCTTCTTGGCCGACTCTGAGAAATCGAGCCGAAGCTTTGCGTGCTCAGGGATGCGTTCGTCCTTGTTGGCCACTGCGATWAATATGCCAAGGTCGATCCCGAAGATCGCAATCAAGCCAAAGAAGCCTGCTGCGATGCCTGCGATCCCGCCAATTGGCMGCATGATCACAAATGCAAGGGCTGCAAAGGCAAAGATCATGTGGATCGCGTTCCACTTCTCTTGCCCAAGGAAGAACCGCTTGGCGTGTTTGTCAAGAACTGTCGAGATCATCCAGGCCCAGCCAAGGAATGGCAAGAGCAATAAGATCGCTTTCCACCACGAGACAAGCGTGAAGGTTTCGCTCGCTGCCAGCGTAAAAGCTGAGCCGAGCGTGAGTGAACCAATCGGTTGAGTAACTGAAATGAGTATGGAATCGAGCACCGTCGTATCCTCTCCAAAGGTCGTTCATATCTGAGAGCATCATGCTCCCAGTTCTATCTATCAGAACTATTTCACAAACCCAAGCCGAGCAAGAAACGCTGCGGCCGGTTTGATGTCGTTCATTGTAGAGGCTTTCGCCTCCATAAGCATCCACCAAACCCGCCGATCACCATCCAATCCGGTTCGGATCATGAACGGGTAGGCATAGTGGGCTTGAAATCAACCAGCCAGCAAATCTGACTTCGGCATGTTTTCTTAGGTGAACTTCTTGAGTTTCATCTGAAGTTCATCCACATTTGGCGATGCCTCGAGCGCTGTCCGCATATGGATGTATTCTTCTTCAACCAAACGCACGAGCGAATCGTTAAAATCAATCATCCCAATGGTCTGGGCTTCGATCGAGTTGAGCACTTCACGCAGATCGCCTTCGCGTTCGTCGAGGATGTATTTTTTGACGACGCCGTTGTTGATCAGAATTTCGAGTGCCGGGATACGGAAGATGTTTTCGTGAAGCGTCGGGAGTAGCTTCTGATACACAAACGCCCGCATCTGGAAGGCCAAGATTTTCCGCACTTGATCGACTTCTTCTTGTGGGAACAAGCCATAGATTCGCGAGAAGGTCTGGGTGGTCGATGAGGCATGGATCGTACCAAAGACCAAGTGACCCGTTTCGGCAGCATGGAGGGCTGCCTCGAAGGTTTCCTGATCTCGCATTTCACCAATCAATACCACATCTGGGTTCTCACGAACCAACGCGCGAAGTCCGGTTTTGAAGTCCAAACAATCAAGCCCGATCTCGCGTTGGTTGATGGTTGATTTTTTATCTTCGAAGATGTATTCGATCGGATCTTCGAGCGTCAAGATGTGCACACTCTTGCGTGCGTTGATGTAGTCGATCATCGATGCGATGGTGGTGGATTTACCCGAGCCAGTCACGCCGCAGAGCAGCACAATACCCTGAGGCTGGAGCGAGATTTCAGACATGATTTCTGGCAGGTACAACCCTTCGAAGGGAAGGATCTCAGAGGTAATGTTTCTCGCAGCAACCGAGATCGTGCCTCGGGCTTGAAACAGGTTCACGCGGAAGCGATGCTTGGCGTCGTAGTTGTACGCGAAGTCGACCGAGCCGAACTTGTGTAAGTCCTTCATTTGTTCTTCGGTCAAGATCTCTTTGGCGATACCAAAGAACTCTTCTGCGGAGACCGGATCGACATCCATCGACTTGAGCACGCCTCGCATGCGGATCTTTGGTTTTTGATTCGACTTCATGATCAAGTCGGATGCGCCGAACTTGATAGTTGCTTTGAGGAAGTCGCCCCAGCGTGTGGCGTGCGGGTCCTTCTTGGTGATGGCCGGATCAAGATCGCAATGTCCTGCGGATGCAGTTGAAGAGGGGGCGTCGTTCACACTCATTATTGAAAAATCCTTGTCTATCTATTGGGCCAGACGGTTCTGGCCGAGACACGAGAAAAGCGTGCCAGCGGGTGAAGCCATCATTCTATACGCCTCGAACCCGCAAGCCTTGTGTTGAGGCGAAGGTCGATGCTCTGGAATGAGGTTATTTCGTCGAACCGACATCGAGTGATGCCTGTGTCTTCTGTTCGTGAACATCAACTCTCCGGTTCCGTCGAGATACCCTCATATCAAGGAAAGACGAGTTGATTTCTCGATGGTCTGCACAATGTCAAAGTGGGGGAGCCAAAGAGGAACCGATCAATAAAAAAGCGGGTCCATTGCTGGACCCGCTTGAGAGCTTACTGATTGATGGCTTATTTCGCCCCGACCGGCTCGGCTTCGTCGACGGTGCCGAGGAAGTTCGCTTCGAGTTCGACGCGGATTTTTTCCATCGCCTTATTCTGGATCTGACGGACGCGTTCTTTGGTCACGCCGATGATCTGCCCGACTTGTTCGAGGGTCATGGGTTTCTCCATGCCTCCGGTTTCGAGCCCGAATCGGTGTTCGAGCACGGTGCGTTCGACATCGGTCAACTCGGCACGGTTGGCAACGACAATCTCACGAACTTCTGAAGCAGTGTCCTTCTCGAAGTCGGCCCGTTTGGTTTCGAGATAGTTGGACTTCTCGAGCTTTGGATCGAAATCTGTTGGGAAACGCTGGCGATACTTGCTCAGCTTCATACCCTGACGGGAGAACGCTTTGAGGATCGCACGACAGGCATAGGTCGAGAACTTAAACCCGCGGCCGGCATCGAACTTGTCAACCGCACGCAAGAGTGCCATGTTGCCTTCAGAAACGAGATCGGCAAAGTCGACCTCGCTCATCCGTGTCCGCTTGGCCATCGCCAAGACGAGCGCCAAGTTGGTTTCTGCAATCTGCTCGCGGATGCGTTCGGACTTGCGGAACCAGTGTAAAAGCTGGTCGGCCTGCTCTGGGGTTGGCTTCTTCTCTGGGCGTGCCCAAGCTTCCATCTGGAGCTTATATACACGATACCGTGAGTAGTTGAACTGATGGAACAACACGCGTTCTTCAGCACCGGTGAGGATCACCTGCTGCGAAGATTTCACCGTGCGGGTCCGAGTAATCGACGAAATATCATCCATCACCGGGTGATACCAGGTGGTATCAGGCAAGGCGATATCTGGTGCGTCGTCATAAATATTCTGCTCAGCATCTTCTTCGTAGAACACTTCTGAGTCGATAAAATCTTGCTCTTTGACAAGGATTTGGGTGAGCAAACGCTCGTCCTCATGCGAGAGCTGGCGCGCGGTTTTGCCAGCGCGGGTGGATGTACGCGAAACCCCTACGCGATGCCTGCGTCGCATCTGCTCAAGTGGGCTCGGGTTATTGCTTGTTGCTTGCATCATGCCTTCTCCAACCGCTACGATCCTGTAGCGGCTTATTGTGTTTTTCAACACATTGTTTTCATACACACCTGTTTGCTCAAAGACCATTTGGCCAGTGGGCAGGTCGGCATGTGATTGACTTGTCCAGAATGCCTCAAAAAAAGCATTCAACCGTCGACAACCATTCAGATTCAAACCGGGCTTGTAGAGCTGGTATTGAACCAATCAAGTTGTCTCTCGATTCTCAATCCGATGCTATAAAAAACATCAAAATCAGGAATCAATCCCATTTCCTACATGTGATTACCACGCACATCCGGTGTGCATGGGTACGACGGCTGCTTGAGTAGGCCGATTCTGAGTTGGCCAGGTGTCGATAGGATGCTGATGGATGCGAAAGTTGCACCATCGAAAGTCATCACGACGCGTTCTGGTCCATTATGGGCCTCAAGCGGTTTGGCAGAGGTTTCCCTCTCCATATTTGAAGTGCATGTCGTTGTGGATGAACTTCTGCTTGTTCATCTGCACTCGCTCCTATGAGGTACGAGGGAAGATGGTAAAAAGTTTCGATTCAGACCACTGAAATGCACAAATTCTTCAATTGTCAGCCGAAAACTTGCGTTGCCGACTAGATGATTTGTCTGCTTGGTAGGGGCTTTTGCTCATTCCATGACGAAATTTCGTCAAAGCCTGAGAATCAACCCGTGCAATCACACAGATCATCGCGACACTTCCGTGGTCAAGTTCAGATTTGGCAAGTTCTCAAACAGAAAAGAACAACCGGGTCTGATGCGGGCGTCGTCCTTGGCGACCGCGTTGGATGAGAGGCGTTTGCTGACGGTTGACGCCCGATAAAATCGAGCCTAGTGTCGTCCGCCGGCCAACCTTGGGCTTGACTTCGTCGCGCCGTCGGTTTGCCTTCATCCGGGCCGCCAGTATACACAATTCCCATGCAAGTGGCAACAAGCAACTCRCAATTGAGACCCAATCCTGACAAGTTTGTCAAAAATAGGGATTTATGTCCACATTGGACGGCAATGTTCACATCTCATCCACAATTCTGAACGCGAAAACACCCCCACAAATAGGGTGAAGCAGATTCAGAGTCATAGAAAGCGAGTCCAAAATATGGCATTCGAACTCCCCAAACTCCCGTACGCATACGACGCCCTCGAACCACATTTCGATGCGAAGACCATGGAAATCCACCACACCAAGCACCACGCTGGCTACATCGCCAAAGCAAACGCGGCCCTTGCGGGCACCGAGTGGGATGGCAAGTGCTATGGCGAGATCCTCGCACGCATCAAAATGCTCCCAGAAGATCTCCAAACAGCAGTCCAGAACAATGTCGGTGGACACGCAAACCACTCGTTGTTCTGGTCGATCCTCGCACCCGCTGGCAACGGCGGCGGCGGCGAACCAACCGGTGAACTMGCAGAAGCAATCAATAGCTCCTTCGGCTCATTCGCAGAGTTCAAAGTGAAGTTCGCCGAGCAGGCAGCAACACGCTTTGGCTCAGGCTGGGCATGGGTTGGCGTTGACGGCCCGGGCAAGCTCCATGTTGGTTCAACCCCGAACCAGAACTCCCCGATCTCCTTCGGCCACAAGCCAATCCTTGGGCTCGATGTCTGGGAGCACGCGTATTACCTCAACTACCAGAACCGTCGTCCAGACTACATCAACGCATTCTGGGAAATCGTGAACTGGGAACAGGTCTCCAAGAACTACGAGCAGTGGAAAGGCGAATAAGCCTTTCGTTTACATCTCAAGTTTTCAAAACACAGGCGTCCCGTCTGTGTTTTTTGTTTTGTATGTCTGGGTGCCACGGCTTGACCGTCTTCGGCAAGCCGTGTCTTGAGGCWGTTGGAAGAGCACGGCTTGCCCTTCGGGTCAAG
>NVSM01000075.1 GCA_002401225.1 bacterium | reverse complement strand
CGATATCTTCTTTGTGCGTCTGACCCGGATCACGCAGATGCACATGCGGGTCAATGAGTCCAGGCGTGACGATCATGCCCGATGCGTCAATCACCCGGTCAATGCCAGAATCAGCAATCCCCGATTCGATGGCTTTGATGACGCCTTGCTCGATGAGGACATCCGCAATCTGATCCATCCTTGATGCAGGGTCGATGACGCGGGCGTTGCGGATAAGGATCGTGGTTTGGGGTGTGTTGGTCATGTCCTATGAGGATATGCGTGGTTTGGCGAGTTGGCAGGCGGGTGGTTGTGCGCTATGCTTGGTTKYMSSWGRRTRWYYRKKTGGYMWCGSRRKRKRSYGMWKSYYKSTMGCKCGWTYGACTGGNSKWYMRRWGRTSRGAGGTTCGAGTCCTCTCATCCCGATTTGAAGCGGAAGCACTTAAGATATAAGGGCTTCCGTTTTTTTATGAGCCGAGTTTATAGTTGCTTCTGATCTCGGCTGTCGACCATTGGGTGTTGCAACCACTCCGAGAGCAATCAGTACACAAATCCAACGGGCAAGCACACATACTCAGGCGATGAGATTGTGCTTATCGATAAACTGAGAGGGTATCTATGTTGACTTTGCGAACACACCGATCCATGCGTTTCCATTTTGCGGTCATTGCTTTGCCTCTGATAGTCGTGATGTCGTCCTTGGCAGCTGCTCAAGATGGCAGCGCTGTGGATGCAGAGCCGATTCAGATTTCGCAATATCCCGGGGCACCATTGGAAGATCGGAATGGAAATCTTTGGTTTGGCACTGTTCTTGAAGGGCTTATTCGTTTCGACGGCGATGAGTTCGTCACATTTACCAAAGAGGACGGGCTTGGCAGTGACATGCTAGGGGGCATTTTAGAAGGCGAGGAGGGCGTGCTTTGGATCGCAACAAGTGGTGGGCTTACAAAGTACGACGGCGAAACATTCACGACGCTGACGAACTATGAGCCGCTCACCGTTACGCAGGGTTGGACCGAGCACGGGAATCATCGGGCTGTGTCGGATGTCATGATTGACAGTCACGGAGAGTTGTGGATTGCCACAATGGATGGTGTTTTTCAGTATGATGGTGAAATTTTTACACGCTTTGAGATGCCAGTCGTCGCTGAGAAAGGGAAATGGATATATACGCCACGGAAAGTATCTTGCGTCTATGAGGACCAAGGCGGTGATCTTTGGTTTGGAACTGACGGGGCGGGGGCCGTGCGATGGGACGGCAAGACGATGGTTGTCTATACGATGAAATCTCACGGGTTGAGTAGTGACAATGTCAGTAAAATCTTCCAGGACAGCCGTGGWGAGTATTGGTTTGGGACTGCAAATGGAGGCGTGAGTCATTTCGATGGCAACACCTTTACGACGCACTTGAGAAGCAAAGAGTTTTCGAAACATTCAGGGTGGGGTCGATATTTCGCGATACATGAAGACCGCCAGGGCTATGTGTGGTTCGGGGCGGCGTACGAAGGCGGCGGCGCGTATCGGTATGACGGCGAATCATTCGAGTATTTCTCAGAAAATCCAGGGCTCGGAGCTGGCGGCGTTCCAAGCATTCGGGARGAYAGAAGCGGGAATYTSTGGTTTGGAACGACGGGCGGCGTGTATCACTACAACGGGGAACGCTTCGTAAACTTCACRAWGAAYAAYCCTCAGMTGCCMRTRYYMAWTGAACCKGATCCGATTTCACTCGAAGGCTGGGCGGAAGAGACCTTTGAGTTGCCGCCGGGGTTTGCGCCAGATTTACCAACGGGCACAGAGTCATTGCGATTTGCGCCCGGATGGCGTGATCCAATGAGTGAGGACTTCTGGTCGTATGCGTTTGTGATGTGGATTGATGAGCCATCACCGGATGCCGAGCGAGTCAAGGAACTGCTTGCGGGCTATTACGACGGGCTGATGTCGACCTTTGCGAGGAAGAAATACGGGCATGTGAGTATCAAGCCTGCAAAGATCACTGTGGAACGCATCGAGCCGAATCGGTTTGAAGCTTCGATGCATCTGATCGACGCGTTTGCTACCTTTGAGCCAATTGATATTCGGGTAGTCATTGAGACGGTTGCGGATGACGATGATCACTCGCTTGTTTGCATCCAACTGAGTCATCAGCCCAAAGAGCATCAGATTTGGCGATCGTTGGAAGCTGCGATCAAAGATATTCAGGCGCAGGCGATCTCATTGGAGGTCTTGAAGGATCGATCAACATATGCGATGCTGGATCAGGAGGCGGTGGAGGATCTTGCTCGCACGGCTCAAACACATTGGGCACGAGAATTCTCAGGATTTACTTACCAAGGCGTAGAGCACTTTGCCGCGGGCGATGTGTCACATTGGATGTCGATCTGGTTGCACGATCAAACCGGGCTTGAGTTCGTGATGGTTCCGGGCGGGAAGTTCCAGATGGGATCGCCAGCGGATGAGCCGGATCGGCGTGATGATGAACTTCAGCATTGGGTCACTCTCGATCCATTCCTCATCGCGCGGACTGAATGTACGCAAGAGGCATGGGCCAAAATTGCAAAGTCTGAGTCAGCGATTGCAGCAGGCTTAAGAGGTGTAAAATTTGAGGGTTCAGGTCAGCTTCCAGTGAGTGGGATTGGGCCGACGGATGTTGAGGCATGGTGCCGGGTGGCGAATCTTTCGTTTCCAACAGAAGCGCAGTGGGAATATATGTGCAGAGCTGGAACGACAACAGCCTGGATGACGGGGGCTGACAAAACGGAGCTGATTCGATTTGCAAACCTTGGAAGTCTGGAGTGTCCGGAGCAATGGATTAAAATGAAAGGGATGACCGAGCCTTGGCGAGATGGATACGGCAATGAGACTGCAGAGGTCGGGGCATTCTCGCATAACGCGTTTGGCCTATACGATGTCCACGGCAATCTCAACGAATGGGTTCGGGATTATTATTTCAGCTATGACGAAGTAGCTGCTGAGAATGGCACAGGCGAACGACGCGGGAACTCCGGCGAGCGCATCGCACGAGGCGGCAACTTCGGCGGGGGCGCATCAGCAGCGAGATCAGCCAAACGGCTCACCGCCGGGTCAGGTGGAAAGGCTGGGGATGGTGGGAATAACGGCTTCGGATTTCGCCCATCGCTGGATCTCCCTTTTAGATATTAAGCTTTCGTATGAGTATCATGCACCCGATACGAACTCAATCGAAGGGCTGAACTCAATGACGGATTTGCCAAAGTGTCCAAAGTGTGATGATGACTATACCTATCAGGATCGAGATATGTTTGTGTGCCCTTCGTGCGCACATGAGTGGTCATCGGCGGCTGATGGCTCGGCGAGTGAAACTGGCGAGGGTGATGATGCCGTGCGGGATTCAAATGGCAATGTGCTCCAAGACGGCGACACGGTCGTGGTGATCAAGGATCTCAAGGTCAAAGGTACATCGCTGGTGGTCAAAGGCGGCACCAAGGTCAAGAACATTCGGCTGGTGGACGGCGATCATGATATTGATTGCAAAATTCCAGGCATCGGGTCGATGGGGCTCAAATCGGAGTTCGTCAAGAAGGCGTAGGTGTTTCGAACTGGATGCAGAGTATTTATTGTGAGCGACCCTTTTGCGAGGGCTGTTTTTTTGATATACTTGAGCAAGAGGAGAATACAGATGATGAATGCTTTGAGAGTTGCCCTGTTGATACTGATTGGTCTTTCGCCGAGTGCTTTGGGAGCACCCGAGCCGGCGTTTACCTATCAGTCGATGCTCAACACCTACTTTGATGATGATTCTGGGATGATCAGAATTAGCGATATAGACCTTGCGTTTGCGCCTGAAGGCGAGATCAACGCGGCGGTYGTGGTGACGGATTCTGAGAATACGGTCATCGAGAGCTTCAAGTTTTATCCAGATCCACGATGGCGTGAGGGTGTGTTTGCTCGGCTGAGCGAGGTTGGGCCTGTGGAGTTCAAACTTACCGAGCCGGGCGTGTACAACATTGTGTATCTCATCGATGGCAAGCCTGTCTCGCGGATTTCGGTGGTTGTTGAACAAACATCCGAAGGCGATGATCCGTTTGATCCCGTCAAGACCTATCGGTTCCTTGGGATGTGGCAGGTGTATTCGTATTTGGTGATGAACACATACAAGGATGAACCGTTCCCTGAGCTTAACTTTTGGCTTGGCGGCAAAGATCTCGCTGAGGGTGAGACTCAAGATGGGTTTAAGGCGACGCTCAAAGACAGCGAAGGCGAGGTTGTAGCCCATTCCAAAGAAACCCAAGGGTACTTCCACGATGGGCATTACGAGCGGACGCAAATCAAGCTGTATCACCCGCATACCAAACGCGAGTCACCCAATGCGATGGCGTACATGCTCACCGATTGGGTCGAGGCGGATGGCGAGTACACGCTTGAGATTACCCGCAAAGAAGACAGCCAACTGTTGCGTCGATTCCATGTGACGGTGAAGGATGGGAAGATTCAGGATTTGGCTGCAAGCGAGCTGAGCTTTGAGCCTCATCTCGATTACATCGTGCCTCGCGTGACGGTCAAGGGTGCGAATAAGTATGGATTCGTCAAAGCGATCTGGCTCAAATCAGAGTGAGTTCGTTTTTAGAATGAATCGGATGAATCATTCGTTGAGTTTCTCGCCGCACTTTTTGCAGAACTTGGCATTCCGATCATGTCCCTGCGCCATGCACGATGAGCAGGCGCGGGTGGTGACGGGTGATTTTCCAAGCCCGGAGATTTCTGCCGAGAGAATCCCGGTGGGGATGATGATTAATGAATAGCCGACAAGCACCAGCAGCACAGTTGTCGCTTTGCCGATCACGGTGATCGGGATCATATCACCATAGCCTACGGTGGTGAGGGTGATGACTGCCCAGTACATCGCGCCGGGCATGGACTCGAAGTCTGTATTGCCGGCCTCGCTTTCGACGACATGCATCAATGCGCTCGCGATGAGGACAACGATCAATACAGTGGTGAGAAAGACCGCGATTTTATGTCGGCTGATATAAAACGCTTCTTTGAGCGCGTTGGCTTCGGAGAGATAGCGGGCGAGCTTGAACACGCGGAAGATGCGGAGAAGCCTTAGGGTCCGAACAACGAGCAGGCGTTCGCCGCCCGGCACAATGATCCCAATAAAGGCGGGGAGGATCGAGAGCAGGTCGATGATCCCAAAGAATGATGTTGCATAACGAAGCGGGCGTCGGACGATGAGCAGACGCAATATGTATTCAGCGGAGAATACGATCGTGAAGAGCCATTCGAGGCTGAGAAACATGGTTTTGTAGGGCTCATCATTTGCAAATTTGAGCGTACTCAGAATAACGATGGCGACCGAGAGAAAAATGGCGATGATGAGTCCGACATCGAATGCTTTGCCTGCTTTGGTGTCGGCCTCGAAGATGATTTCGTAAAGCCGGTCTCGCCAAGGGGATACCTCTGGGGTTCGTGGTTCATGTTTGGATGCGGTCATCATTTTCCTCTACTCATAGCGAATTGGGAGGCGGTTCATGGAGAACATCCTTGTCAATATTATTCTCTATCGGTTTGGATGCCTCAAAGCGTGCACAGATGTGCCCGAGACAAGAGGATTGCGTATGATTGTCAGTATTCATTCTTACTTATAGGGGTARACATGATTCCAGCACTTGAAGCACTCGAAATACTCAAAGTAGGCAATCGCCGGTTTGTCGCGGGTAAATCCG
>NVSM01000020.1 GCA_002401225.1 bacterium | reverse complement strand
CCGATCTCAAACTCTTGCTCGACGGCTTTGAGGAAGTACGGGGAGGACGGGAAGTCCCGGATGATGGCTTCGAAGTCGAAAAGTGCTTTGTACTCTCGTCCCTTATCCACACGGGCGACGCCTCGGAGGTAGTAGGCTTGGGCGATGTATTCGTTGCGTGAGCGTTTGTTGTCGTCGAGCCAGCTTGAGAGTATGGAGTGGGCTTTGTCTGGGTTGCCCTGGGCGAGGTGCTTGGCGGCGTCGGCCATCACGGCGGCGTCTGTCCCGGGCTCGGGGGCTTGGGTCTGGGTCCATGAGCCGGAGTCTTCGAGTTCGAACTCGGAAGACTGGGCATTGATGGATGATGTCCAAGTGGCGAGGATAGCTATGGTGAGCAGGATGTATTTGAATGGGATCATGTGGAACGAGCCTCGAAGGGGGTTTTCAATAGGATAGCGTGTGGAGGCGGGCGATGCTTGGGAATAGGCGACTAAACTCACACCATGAGCAATACGAACAAAATGGGCGAGGCCGGCATATCAGAAGCGATATCACGCGCAAAGCTCATATCTAAGTTGACAACCGAACAGCTTTTGCGTGAGTTTGACTTGGTTGAAAGCCGAGGGCAGAACAAGCTGGCGTTGGCGATTGGGCGAGAGCTTGTCTCGCGGAAGCCTGGGATGATGCAGGGGCATTATGCGATGGGTTCTGCGCTGTGTAATCTTGGGATGCTGTTCGAGGCGGATGCGGCATTGAAAAAGGCGATCGCGAGGAATCCCAATGTTGCTGGGATCTATGGCCGGCATGCGGAGGTTTTGAATCGGCTTGGGCATCGCGACTTGGCAGTGGCGGCGGCAAGCAAGGCGGTTGAGCTTGCACCCCAAAGCCCAAAGATGAAGGTGATCAAGGCGGTGGTGCTTCGGCTTGGCGGACGGGCTGATGAGGCGTATGCGTTTTTGAATCAGGTGATCGCTGATGGATGCGATGATCCCAACCTGCGATCGATTCGTGGATCGATGGGCGGGCAGATGGGCAAGCTTGACGAGGGGATTTCCGAGCTTGAGGCATTAGTAAAAGAGGCGGACGAAGGGCTATGGACGGATCTGTTTATGCACTCGGCGGTGTTGATGCACTTGAGTCGGCTGTATGATGAAGCGGAGCGGTATCAAGAGGCGTTTGAGGCGGCCAAGCGAGCGGGCGAGATGCGGACGACGGGGTATGACCCCGAAGCGAAGAAAGCGGAGTGTGATGCACGGATTCGCGCTTGGTCGTCTGAGCGGATTGAGTCGATGGCGTGTTCCCGGGTGAAGAGCGAGAAGCCGGTGTTTATTGTGGGGATGCCTCGCTCGGGGACGAGTTTGATAGAGCAGATTATCGCATCGCATCCACTTGGGTATGGTGGCGGCGAGATGGGCGAGGCATATATGTTTGCTCGGGAACTGAGCGAGCCCAATGAGATAACGAGCGATCGGGAAGAGATCGTTTCTGGCTTGCAGCGGGCTGCGCTTGATCGATGTGGGCGCAAAATTCTCAAGGCGATGGAGAAGGCTGCGGGGAAGAATGAGGATGGGCGTGTGTATGAGCGGATCACGGACAAGCTTCCGAGCAACTACGAGTTTGTGGGGGTGATCGGGAAGATGTTGCCGGGGGCGAAGATTATTCATTGCAAGCGGAGTGCGCTTGACACTTGTATCAGCTGCTATTTGCTGGACTTTGTGGGCGATAAGAATCATGGGTATTCGTATGACCTCAAGCACTTGGCGCATCAATACAAGCTCTATGAGCGGCATATGGCGCACTGGATGGAAGTGTCGGAGATCGAGATTCTTGAGGTTGAGTATGAGGACCTTGTGGCCAATCCGGTTGAGGGGGCCAAGCGGATTATTGAGTATGTTGGGCTGGAGTGGGATGATCGGTGCGCTCGATCGCATGAGACTGTTCGTGCGGTGAGCACGCTGAGCAGTGATCAGGTGAGGAAGCCGATGTATACGAGTTCGGTGGAGCGGTGGAAGAACTATGAGGGGTGGATTGGGGAGTTGATTGAGGAGTTGGGGGATGGGAAGTAGAGAGAGTAGAGAAGCAAGAGGAACGCAGAGGGCGCAAAGATCACGCAAAGGTGCAGAGGAGAAGAGGCGGAGAGAGTGGAAGAGGAAGAGAAGAAGTTAGGGGATTGGATAAAGCCCGATTTGGATTGTGGTGTCGATTGGTTCGCCTGAGTCTGGATCGTGGGTGACGATTGGGTCTGACACGAGGATTGGGGTTGCTGCTGGATCGATGTGGGTTGGCTGGATGAGCCAGTGGTGAGAGGGATTGGGATTGATGTCGGCGGGTTGGTGCTTACCCATGAGTGAGGCGATTGGGAGATCGCCCATTTGGTGGAAACGGATTTGGTCGGATTGAATGTGTTGTGATGCGGATTTGGCGAATGCTTTGATGTGTTGGCCGGTGTTTGTGCGCGCTGCGCGGGACATGGTGGCTTCGCGCGTGGTGATGAGGGAGGCGGAGAAGATAATGAGGATGGCGAGGGAGATGAAGGCGGGTTTGATTCTTGCAGCTTGCGGCGAAGCGATGATGCGGAAGAGGGCGTAAATCGCGAGAATGGCGGCGGCTGGATAGGCGGGCATGATGTATGACCCGGCGTTGAGTGAGGCGAGGGTTGTGGCGGCAAGGACGAGCAGCACCCAGAGGATGGCGGGGCCCATTGGATGCGAGCGGAGATGACGCGAGGGTTTGAAGAGGATGGCGAGGGCGGCGGGCAGGCACCAAGGGAGGAAGCGTTCGAAAAAGTAGGCCGGGTTGGCGAGGGCGGCGGCGAGGATTCCCGAAGGCCCGCCGTTTCCTAGACGGGAGCCAAGTTCTTTGGCGAAGAGGGTGTTGGTGACATGGTCTGGGTTAATGCGATAGGCAGCCCAAAGCCAGAGCCCGGGGATGATGAGCATGATCGGGATGCCCCACTGCCATTGGGTGCGAGCCAAGGCGGGTTTGCGTTCGCCCTTTGGTGTGATGATGAGGATATGGAGGAGGAGGTAGAGCGGGATGAGCAGGGCCAATGGCCCTTTGGTCAGGGCGGCCGCGGCGGCGAGGAGCCAGATGAGCAGGGCGAGGCGCTTTGGTTTATTGGGTTGATCGTTGGAAAGAAGAACAACGGAAGTGAACCATGCGATCACAAGCAAGGCGGCGAAGAGGATGTCGGGGCGCATGAAGTAGATGTGTTTGATGGCGGAAGGCGATGCGAACCAGGCTGCGCTTGTGAGGAAGGCGAGTGGGGTTGCGTGGGTTGCTATTGCACGATCGGCGTTGTCGAGTGAATCTTGATCGAGTTTGCGGAAGAGGAATCTGGCGGCGAAGAAGATGAGGATGGAGATGGTGATGCCTGAGATGATCGCGGGGAGTTTGAGGGCGAGTTCGGAATGGAAACCCATCGCAACGATTGGTGCGCCGAACCAGTTGACCATTGGCGGCTTGTGCGTGGGATCGGCAAGGCTATCGACGGGGAGAATCCAGTGGTTGTTCTGGACCATGTCGAGGGTGAAGGCGATGGTTTTGGATTGGTCGAGGTTTTGGCCCAGGTCTGAGGGGGCAAGGATGCGGACGACCAGGACAATCACAAGCGTGAGGCACCAGATGGCGAAAGCTGGTTTGGTAGAGCGGGATGGAGGCGTGGCGGGCATTGGTTGGTGAAGGATATCACCGTTGATTGGTTGGTGCTTACCTCCAGCCGAGCGGATTCATTGGAGTGGGCAAGATTTTGCGAGCGTTCATCGTGATTGCTTACCAATCAGAGAAGCCTTCGGGGTAAATGTATGGGTGTTGGACATCGAGGTCTTGGTAGTATTGCTTGTTGATCATGAAGTTGAGTTCAGACATATCGTTCATGTATTTCCAAAGCGGGATGAGCCCGACTTGGGCTCGTCTTTGATCGACTTCTTGGGGGTTTTCTGTGGGCTTGGGCATGGCTTTGCATATTTGCATGTCGTACTTCACTTGGGACCCGAAGACTTGGGGGCGGTTGGTGTTGATGCGTACGCGATCGGTGAGCATGGCGAGGTCGTTGGGTTGGGCATGCCCTTTGAGGACAACTGGTTTCATCGCGATGGCGACTTGTTCTTGGAATGCGGGATCAGCGTCGGCGTGCTGAACGAGGAGCCAGAATGCTCGGGAGGCGTCCTCGCCGACAAGTGGCTCGGAGGGATAGCCGATTTGGGCGAAGATTTCTTTACATCGGGTTGCGTTGTCTGCTTGGGCTTGGTCTTTGCGATCAAAGAAGCCCGGCTCCTTTGCTTGGGGATCTTTGTTCACAACGAGCATTTCGAGCCTTTGGTCGTCGTCTCTCATTTCGATAAGTTCTTGGCCGATTGAATCGTATGAATCGTTAGTCGCTGCGGGAATTGATTGAGATGCGCACCCCGCGATGATCATCGGGATGGTGAATACGAGGATGAAGAATGTTGATATTCGATGCACGCCAGGCTCCTGAAGTCGGCTTTGTCTAGAACACGGGTAGTGTTTATGACGGGCTCGCGGACATGATCTGTCATAGATTCCAACTATTTGTCCGACTCGTGGTTAGAAATCTCTTTGAGATTTTAACCACGGCACCAACAGAATCCGTGATAGACTATAGTTATTGAAATGACGAGTTTGATTTGTTTGCCAAATGGAGATATGAGATGGATTTACGGATGATGACGCAGATGGTGGCGATTGCCGAGCATGGGCATATGACGCGGGCGGCTCAGGAAATKGGGGTKTCGCAGCCTGCGCTYTCGGCTGCGCTKCGCAAGCTTGAAGCGGAGATSGRGACGGAGYTGTTTCATCGGACCGGGCATGGGGTGGAACTSACYGAGGCCGGGCGGGTGTTTATTGAGCATGCKCARATTACRYTRCGGGCKGCRGCCCAGACRCGCGARGCGGTGCGTKMKTTGGTTGGGCTSGARACTGGTTCGATYAARGTYGGTGCGGGTGCGACGGCGACGGGGTATTTGTTGCCTCGGGCGATTCAGGCGGTGCGTGATGAGTATCCGGGGTTGAAGTTTTCGATCCGTGAGGCGGGGAGTACGGCTGTGGCGCAAGGGGTGGTTTCGGGCGAGTTGGATTTGGGAATCGTCACGCTGCCAATGGATCATCCTCGGCGAGATGAGTTGATGGTGGTGCATGAGATTGATGATGAGTTGATGCTGATCGTGCCGCCGGGGCATCGGCTTGATGGCAAGCGGAGTTTTCGGTGGCGTGATCTTGAGGGCGAGCCTGTGATTGCGTTTGAAGCCGAGTCTGCGGTGCGCAACTTGATCGACTCGGCGGCGAGCACAAACGAAGTGAGCTTGGATGTGGTGATGGAACTGCGATCGATCGAGGCGATCGTGCAGATGGTCAATGCGAAGATCGGGGTTGGATTCGTGAGCAAGTTCGGGCTGCCTGAGAAGGCCGGGTTGCGGGCGAAGGACGGGAGGCTGACGCGGACGCTTGGGGTTGTGCGAAGACGGGATCGATTCTTGAGCCATGCGGCCGGGGCGTTTGAGCGGGCATTGCTGGGAGGGGTTTAAGAGAAGAATTTAAACGCAGAGGACGCAAAGATCACGCAGAGGTGCAGAGAAGAGAAGACAGTGTGGGTGGCCCGACGGAGGCGTCTTTGGCTCCTTCGGGGGGAGGCTGATGAATCAAGAACCCGAAGGAACATCGGAATGCTCCGTCGGGGCACCCGGCAGTTGTCCTATCGCGTTTAGCGATCTGTTTTTTGAACGAACCAGTTTGGCCCTGATCTTTGTGGTGTAAATCCATTCGTCGCACAAAATGCTGTGACTGCTTTTTCGACACCTGGCCACATTGATGACCAATCATCACCTGCCATCACACCACCGGACTCGAGCAAAGGCCACCACGCATTGATGTCTGAAGTGACATCGTCCTCGTCATGACCCGCATCGATGAATATAAAGTGTGGCCGAATACCTGCCTTTACGAACCACTTTGCGGCGGTGGTGCTGGTGTTAGCCAATGGCAATACAATGTCATCGACCTTTTCATGAATGATCGTTGTCATCCAGTGTTCGTATAGCCTGGGAAATCCGTTTTCAAGCGTCGGACGCAAATCCCACTCCGGGCTTGGTGGATTTGTAAAATGTTCGATTGAACCAAGCCAAGTATCTACACAGACAAGGCACGAATCAGGGCGAGCTTTTCTCATTGCATTTGCAAACACAACAGATGTCGCACCTTTCCAAGCTCCAACTTCCACAGCGAGTGCAGGTTTGAGTTGCTCGATCATTGGCAAAAAAACATCCCGCCCTTTTGCTTGGGGAGTCGGCTCTCTGAGAGTCGCGTCGAAGCCTGTGTAAGGATTCGCAGGATGCAATGCCGTCATCATCTGTTGCATGGCAGAGAGAGTATCAGATTCTATTTTCGTTGTGATCATGCAGACACATCGGCTTTATCAACTTCGTTCATCCAACTCTTCGGTATTCAACATTCCATTGACAACTACAAGCACCCTGACCAGCGTTTGAGCGGGCGTTGCTGGCGGGGAATGAGAAAAGGGCATAAGGGATGATCATGTCAGAAAAACGACCTCTCAAACCGGGCCATAAAACGAGGGCCTTGGGTATCACTTTGGTTCTTATTGGATACTGAGTYCAATAAACACGCTGTTTTGTCATTTGAGAGAGGGGGCGATGAGAAAAACTGAGGCTTTCCCTCAAATACCGAAATCTTCTCGACAGCCAATTCCTTTGGTTGTAGCATGGTGGCTGTTGGATTTGTTCTGCCACAGGATTTAGAGGGAAGAGAAAATATGAAGTATTCACGAGAAGCCGTCGTCATTGGCGCTGCCGTCGTTACATCCATCGCTGGTGCTGAGCCTTTTACTTATCAGGGTGTCCTCCAGGAATCTGGGATGGCTGCGGATGGGGCGTATGACATTCGATTTGAGTTGTATGACTCGAGCAACAAGAGCGTCCAGATTGGTCCAAGACTCACCTTTGATGATCTCGCTGTGGCCGAAGGCGTTTTTCAGGTTGATCTCGACTTTGGAAATGGAGTCTTTGATGGGTCAGCTCGGTTCTTGTTTATTGAAGTCAGAGATGGCGCATCAACTGGTGGATACAGCGGCTTGCTCCCCACGATTGAAATCACGGCGACACCTGAAGCCCAGCACGCGCTTACGGCGGACACCGTATTGAATCCGCAATGGACAGAGGCTCCTGGGGTGCTGACCTATGGCGATGGGAATGATCGTGTGTTCATCAACCGATCGAGCCCGATCACAACCACTGAATACTTTGGTGTACATGGGAACACTACTGGCTTTGTCGGGATGTATGTCTCTGGGCCTGCAGGGTCCGTTCCATTTTATGGATACTCGGTCGATGATCAGATCAACGCGTTCACCTTTGTTGACCCAAACACCTCCGATTGGATTCTTGTGAATAATGGCGATACTGCTTTAATCTCAGATTCGTCACAAAATCTTACTGTTGCGGGCGACACTGTTGCAGATTCTTTTCAGTATTCATCGCCCAAGACGAGTTATCTTTCCGTACCGGCATCTGCTTTTCATTCAACATCGAATCAGGACTATACCTACAACTTCGGCTTTGGGAGCGTGAGGATCACAAACGCATCAAACGCAAAGCTCGTTGCACCCGTCCAACTCCCCCATGGAGCGAGCATTACAGGCATGCGTGTGTACGGCTTTGACAACTCTGCGATAGCGGATGTTACCATTGAGCTCATTCGCTTTGCCAACACGAAATCGCTACTGACAATTTCCAGTGTCTCTACATTTGGATCCCCGATAGCCTTTGAACTTATTGACTCAATCAATCCGCCTGTTGTCGTGGACAACTCAAGCCACTCCTATTCGCTCTCAATAGCTTCCGTGAACTGGCCAGGCAATATCTTGCTCGATGTCCAGAATATTGTGATTGAATACACGACGWCCGAAGCGGACTGATACAACTGATTCAAGATTGTGATACACACGCCCCGCTGGACTTTGGTTCAGCGGGGTGTTCTTTTATTTTGAGGGGCGTGCGAAGACCTCCTTTGCCCTTCGGGTCAGAAGGAGGGCACCGAAGGATCTGGCGAAGAGAAGACCTCACTGCGCCGGGGACGGCGAGTAAGGGCACCCAGAACTGGGGATTGCGTCATAATCATAATCTATCAATCTTGTAAAAGGCATTGATTTGATTCATGGGCACTTTGGGCCGATACTACTCTTAGACACAAAGAAGGAGTCTACCCATGACCGATCAGCCTAATAACCAGTTCAATGCTCGCGAAACACTCGATATCAATGGCGAGACCTACTCATACATCCGCCTGGCGGCTTTGCAAGAAGCCGGGTTGGGGGATGTTTCGAAGATGCCTTATTCGATTCGGGTGTTGCTCGAAGCGATGGTTCGGAATCATGATGAGTTCATCGTGACGGCTGCCCATATCAAAGCGCTCGCTGGATACAACGCGAAGAATGCGGTGGCGACCGAGATGCCGTTCATGCCTGGGCGGGTTGTGTTGCAGGACTTTACCGGTGTGCCTTGTGTGGTTGATCTGGCTGCGATGCGTGATGCGATGAAGAACCTTGGGGGAAATCCGGCAGCGATCAATCCCGCGGTGGCGTGTGATCTGGTGATTGATCATTCGGTACAGGTCGACGACTTTGCATCGTTCGTCGCGTTGACGATCAATGCGGAGAAAGAGTTCTCGCGAAATGCGGAGCGGTATACCTTCTTGAAGTGGGGTCAGGAGAGTTTGGATAATTTTCGAGCTGTGCCGCCGGCGACTGGGATTGTGCATCAGGTGAACCTTGAGTATCTTGCTCGCGGCGTGCTCGTGAAGAATGATGCTGGCACACAGTGGGTCTACCCAGACTCGCTCGTCGGGACTGACTCGCACACGACCATGATTAATGGTGTTGGCGTGTTGGGCTGGGGCGTTGGCGGGATTGAAGCCGAGGCGGTGATGTGTGGGCAGCCGGTGTACATGCTTACGCCTGAGGTTGTTGGGTTTAAGCTCAAGGGCAAGTTGCCAGAAGGCGCGACCGCGACGGATATGGTGTTGACTGTGACGGAAATGCTTCGTGCACATGGTGTGGTTGAGAAGTTTGTTGAGTTCTTTGGCGATGGCATGGAAGCGTTGTCGATCCCTGATCGTGCGACGATTGCGAACATGGCTCCTGAATATGGCGCGACTTGTGGGTTCTTCCCGATTGATGCCAAGACCATCGCGTTCTTCAAGTTCACGGGCAAGACCGATGAAGAGGTTGCGTTGACCGAAGCATGGGCGAAGGCTTCTGGATTCTTCTGGACCGCGGAGTCTCCTGATCCTGAGTTTGGTGCGGTTCTTGAACTTGATCTTTCGACGGTGAAGCCTTGTGTTGCTGGGCCCAAGCGCCCGCAGGACCGGATTGATCTTGATTCGTTGCATACGGCGTTTGCCGAGATGTTGGTTCGTCCGATGGGCCCGCAGGGTCTTGGGATTGACAAGGCCGACATCAACAAGAGCGTGACGATTACGCATACTGCCCAGTCGCACCCGGCTGAGGTTGGGATGACATCGCAGCTCAAGCATGGATCGATTGTGATCGCGGCGATAACGAGTTGTACGAATACCTCGAACCCGGATGTGCTTGTGGCTGCGGGTTTGGTTGCACGCAAGGCACGGGCACTTGGGTTGAACCGGAAGCCTTGGGTGAAGACATCGTTGGCACCGGGCTCAAAGGTGGTGACTGAATACTTGGACAAGGCGAACCTGTCGGCTGATCTTGATGCGATCGGGTTCAACACGGTTGGGTATGGGTGCACGACTTGTATCGGCAACTCTGGGCCTTTGCCAAGCGAGATTGAAGACGGGATCAAGGAAGGCAAGTTGGCTGTCACTTCGATTCTTTCGGGCAACCGGAACTTTGAGGGGCGGATTCATCCTGAGATCAAGGGCAACTTCCTTGCGAGCCCCCCACTGGTTGTCGCGTATGCATTGGCTGGGCGGATTGATGTTGATGTGTACAACGAGCCTTTGTGCCAGACGCCCGATGGCAAAGATGTGTACTTGAAGGATCTTTGGCCGACGACTGCGGAGGTGCACGAAGCGGTTGCGGCGTGTGTGACCACCGAGCAGTTCAAGGACAAGTACAGCGCGGTGTATACTGAAAACGAAGAGTGGAACAAGGTACCTGCGTCGCAGAGTGACTTGTTCCCTTGGGACGACAAGAGTACATATATTCAGAACCCGCCTTTCTTTGAAGGCATGACCGAAGAGGCTCCGGGGTTCAGCAAGATCGAAAACGCACGGGTGTTGTGCTTGCTTGCGGATTCCGTCACAACGGATCATATTTCGCCTGCGGGTCGGATTGAGCCTGAGACGCCGGCCGGGCAGTACCTGATTGCTCAGGGTGTCGCGGTGAGCAACTTCAACTCGTTTGGTTCTCGGCGAGGCAATGACCGAGTCATGACACGCGGCACATTTGCCAATGTGCGTGTGAAAAACCAAGTGGCTATCGATGTCAACACGGGCGAACAGCCCGAGGGCGGATGGACACGCAACTTTACCAAGGGCAACGATCTTGCATCGGCTCCGATCGAATATATCTATGACGCGGCAATGGATTACAAAAAGGCGAACACAACGCTTGTTGTTGTTGCGGGCAAGGACTATGGCATGGGTTCATCGCGTGACTGGGCGGCCAAGGGGACATTGTTGTTAGGCGTGAAGGCTGTGATCGCCGAGAGTTTCGAGCGGATCCACCGCTCGAACTTGGTGTTCATGGGTGTGCTTCCGGTTGTGTTTAAGAATGGCGACAGCGCATCGAGCCTTGGAATTAAGGGTGACGAGGCGTTTGATGTGATGATGCCTGCGGATCTTTCGCCACGCTGCGATGTGCCAGTGAAGGCTACGCGACCGGACGGAACTTCGTTTGAGTTCATGACGATGTGCCGGGTTGATACGCCTGTGGAGATTGAGTATTTCCGCAATGGTGGGATTTTGCATACGGTGATTCGCAAGAAGTTGAATGAGAGCACGCAGTTGGCGTAAATCAGATACCGACAACTCAACGAGCTACCATGCTTCAATGAGGATTCATCTAGATAACAAACCAATACTCGCTTTGCCGGACAATCATCCGGCAAAGCGATTTCTATTAAACCATGCAGAATTTTGTTCTCAGTGGATCGGTTTTGAAATTTCATATCCAGACAAGGAAGAGTTTCCTGATCTTGTGTGGCACTCAAAATCTCAAAACAAATCCGTCTGTTTATCCGACATACTGTATAAGTATATCTCATTCACTCCTGTGCTAAGTGATTGGGTGTTGAATCCTAAGACCCAAACTGAATCTGAAAAAACTTATCTTGTGACTATCGCAGTTATCTCCACACTTATCAATGAAGCCCAATCATGTTGCCCTGGTCAAATTCAGCCTTTCCACAATTCCCTCATTCGTTCGCTTCTCCGTTTGTTGAATAACTGGGAGAGCTCAATCACCGCTCGAATAACTCACCATAAGTAAAAAGGAAAACTCTGATGTCAGATTAAAACAGCGAGAAGAACCGGTTTGATTGGATGGATATTCGGGTGGATGATTTTGGTAAGGCATGAAGAGACGGGCTAGAAGACCATCCCACCTGAAGAAGAGAAGAGAGAAGACCCCCTCCGTCACGCTGCGCGTGCCACCTCCCCCGGAGGCCCGGGGGAGGAGATGTGGAGTTTGCAGTGGGAATCAGACACCAAAGTTGATCGGGCATCCAACACACTCTTGATGCAACCGGCTTGGGGCGTGCTGGTATATTTTGCACCTCAATACTCATCGAGGCGATGGCTGAAAGGGAATTTTATGATTCGGATATTGATTGCTGCGCTCTGTGCGTTTGGGATGTTTGGGAGCGGGTGTTCGGGGCTCATGGCTTGGGGCGGGCCGAGGGTTGAGCCTTTGGTTGATGGGGGCGGGGCTGTTGAGAGCGGGATGTATCGAGGCATGCCGTTTGTGATGGCGTCGATCAATGGCTCGGAGCCGATGAAGTTTTTGTTCGATACTGGCGCCAACTTGAATATGTTGTTCACATCGAGTGCGGACGAACTCAACATCAAACCCACCAGTACAGTGACCGTCATTGGGGCTTCTGGAATCAGAAAAAAACTGCCTATGGCGTTTGTTGACGAGTTGGTCTTTGGGTCGGTGTCGATGGGGAACATGGCGTTTTTAATCCATGATATACAGAACTCCAAACATCTCTCTGAACCAGAAGGCAACGAAGCCAATCCTCAGATTGCAGGCATCATCGGAATCCGTGGGCTTGAAGAGTTTACGATTGATATCAATTATCCAGAGAGGCGAGTGTCCATAACCGACGAGCGGCTGAGCCTAGAGAATCCGGGCACCAGCGAGATGCGTGTGCGATCTGACGGATTGTTCATGGTGCCTGTGCCGTTTTCAGATCCTGATGAGCCGGGAGCCTTCAACACTGTTTGGAGCTTGCTTGATTCTGGCAATATTCGTTTCTTTGATTTGAAAACAAACGAGGCCGAGCGATATCTTGATCCAGCTCAACGGACGAGTGGGCATAAGGCCACCGGGGTACATGGAGTGGAACAACTCGTTGATGCTGGGCCTTTGCAAGCGGGAATCCTCGTTGGCACGACTCAGCTCGATGGGATGATCGCAATGGTGAGTGCTGTTGAGAATCGGCTTGATTCAAGCACGCTTCAAAATTTCCATGTCAAGATCGACAAGAAATCTCGGCTCGTTTCATTTACACGCCCAGACAATGCACAACGGCTCGTCTCGACAAATCGAATGGGAATTACGCATCTTTGGACATTCGATAGCTTCCGGATTGACCAAACACTCGAAGGCTCCGCTGCGTATCTACTCGGGATTCGCGCCTTTGATGAAGTCCTTCTGATTGATGGTGTTGAGCCGAACTTGATGCATCTCAAGACGAACTACTGGGCCGTTGAACCGGGTGCAATGACGATTACTGTTCGGATTCGACGAGTAAGCGATGATGGCTGGGTGGATGTTGTTTTGCCAATTGATGGTTCGATTGAAGGGATTGAAGAACAAGAACGGATCAATCATAAAACAGGGGTTGATGTCCAAATGACGGGCGAGGATGGGAAAGTGACTCGCGGTGTGTTTACACCGATTGAGACCAGTGAAGTGGAATAAAAAAACCACTCCCTTACGGTCGCGGCTCGTTGAAGATGGGATTGAGATGCTCTTGGCTTAGGTGCCTTGGAGCATTTCTTTGGGGATGTCGATGCCGAGTTTTTTCGCGATGCGGGAGCCGTAGTCTGGGTCGGCGCGGAAGAAGTGGCAGAGTTGGAGCATTTGAACTTCCTTGCGGGCATCACCCAAAGCGCCGGCGATGCGGGTCGTCAGGCGATCCTTCTCGGCGTCATCAAAGAGACGATAGAGATTGCCCGGCTGGGTGAAATCGTCGTGGTCGAGGGTTGAGTCGTAGCGATCAACGATTGCGCTGCCCAGGTCCCATGCGGGGTCGAGGAATTTTTCATCGGGGAGTGCGGCGTCTGGTCTTGTTGAAGGCCAGTAGTTGGTAGCACTGCCGTAGGTCTCGGCGGTGGCGGCTTGGCCGTCGCGCATGGTGTGCATGACAGGGCAGCGTGGTTTGTTGACTGGGATCTGATGATGATTCACACCGAGGCGATGGAGGTGCGTATCTGAGTAGGACATCAACCGAGCCTGGAGCATTTTGCATGGGCTTGGACCGATGCCGGGGACGAAGCTCGAAGGCTTGAACGCGACTTGTTCGACTTCGGCGTGGTAGTTCTCTGGGTTGCGGTTGAGTTCCATCTGTCCGACTTCGATCAGTGGGAAATCAGCGTGTGGCCAGACCTTGGTGAGATCGAACGGGTTCCACCCTGTGGATGCCTCGAACTCATCAGCTTGCTCTTGGGTCATGATCTGGATCTTGAGGGTCCARCTTGGGAAGTCGCCMTTKTCGATSGCAYYGAAGAGRTCGCGCTGGTTTGATTCACGATCAGAKCCRATGATCTCRGCTGATTGTTCATCGGTRAGGKTYTTGATSCCTTGGTTGGTYTTGAARTGGAACTTGCACCAGACKCGTTCGYYGGCTTCRTTGATGAAYGAGTAGGYGTGTGAGCCGTAGCCGTTGACATTGCGGARTGATGCSGGGATRCCWCGRTCKGAGAAGAGGGTGGTGATTTGGTGGAGTGACTCTGGGCACTGCGACCAGAAATCCCACTGCATGTCGTTGTTGCGGAGGTTGGTCTTTGGGTCTCGTTTTTGGGTGTGGATAAAGTTGGCGAACTTGTATGGATCGCGGATGAAGAAGACGGGGGTGTTGTTGCCGACGAGGTCCCAGTTGCCTTGGTCGGTGTAGAACTTCATGGCGAACCCGCGRACATCGCGCTCKGCRTCKGCGGCACCTTTTTCRCCRGCGACTGTTGAGAAGCGRAGGAACATTTCTGTTTCTTTACCGACCTTCGAGAAGATGTCGGCTTTGGTGTATTTGGTGATGTCGTGGGTGACGGTGAATGTGCCGTAGGCGCCCGAGCCCTTTGCATGAACGATTCGTTCGGGGATTCGTTCACGGTTGAAGTGCTGCATTTGTTCGAGAAGTTGAACATCTTGCATGAGCACCGGGCCGCGTGGGCCGGCGGTGAGTGCGTGCTGACGGGCGATTGGAGCGCCGTCTGCGGTGGTCATGTATGGGCACTTTGGTGTGTTCTGGTCGGTCATCTGAAACCTCCGGTTAGATCTAAGCTTGTTGTTTAGAATGATTCTAAGCATAGGCGGATCGTGGTAGAGTGAGTGATAGAATTCAAGTGTTTTTTGGGACGGGCGGGGTGGAGACTCCTGCGAGCATGCCGCCGTCGAGGTTGATATCGGTGCCTGTGGTATAGCCTGATTCATCGCTCGCGAGATACACCGCGATCGCGGCAACCTCTTCGACTGTACCAAAGCGGTTCATCGGGGTGCCCGCAGCGAACTTGGCGATGTTGGCCTCGCGGTCATCACCGGTACCAATGGTTGCGTCCCACATCGGAGTCAAGATCGCAGCGGGCTGGATGGAGTTGCATCGGATCTGCAAGCCTTCCTCGGCACAGTACAACGCGACGGTTTTAGTATGGTTGCGGATCGCGGCTTTGCTCGACGCATACGCCCCGGCCCGTGGTATTCCCACTACGCCTGAGCGTGAGGACATGTTGATGATCGAGCCGACACCTGCGGGGCGCATGGCGGCGATGGCGTGTTTGCATCCGAGGAATGTGCCATCAAGATTGGTGCGGTGGACGCGCTGCCAAGCATCGAGGGAGGAATGCTCTGGGTCTTGTGGCCCGGCGTCCATATCGAAGCCAGTGATGCCGGCGTTGTTCACGAGGATATCGAGCTTGCCATGCTCTTTGACAACAGCGGCGATGGTGTCGATCCATTTCTGCTCATCGCAGACATCAAGATGGATGTATGACGCATGCTCGCCGAGCTTGTCGGCTTGTTCTTTGCCGAGCTCATCGTTGATGTCGGTGAGGATGACGCTGGCGCCTTCGTTAATGAATGCTTGGGCAATGCCCAGCCCGATGCCTTGGGCGGCTCCGGTGATGAGGGCGACTTTGTTTTTCAGGCGGGGCATATTCATAAATCCTTCGTAGTTTGGGCATTTATCGGTGTGATCGGCGTGACTGAATCACGGTTGATCTGTATACTCGATCCATGCCTATTGATTCCCAAACATCTACCCATCAATCCATCAACGAGACTGTACAACGGATATGGGGATATGACAAGTTGAGGCCGATGCAAGAGCGTGCGATTCTTGCCGGGATTGAAGGACGAGATTGTTTGACGGTCCTCCCCACCGGCGGCGGCAAGAGCATGTGTTATCAGGTGCCGCCGTTAATTACGGGCAAGGCGACGATTGTGGTGTCGCCTTTGATTGCGTTGATGCGCGATCAGGTGCGTGGGTTGGAACTGCTCGGGTACAAAGCCGCGGCGATGCACTCGGGGATTGATTACGAAGAATCGACGGACATCGCCAAGCAGCTGTTGACCGGCGATCTTGATCTGGTGTTGGCTGCGCCCGAACGGGTGTTAACGGGTTCGTTTAAAACGCTGATCGGGTTGTTGTGCGATCATGATCGGCTCGGATGTATCGCGATTGATGAGGCGCACTGTATTAGTCAATGGGGGCATGACTTCCGCCCCGAATATCGGCGGATCGCGGAGATTCGCAAGGTCGCGCCCAATGTATCGATCCAGGCGTTTACCGCGACGGCTACGCCCAAGGTTCGTGAAGACATTGTCAGGCAGCTTGGGTTGCGTGATCCAGAAATCATGATCGGCATCTTTGATCGTCCGAACTTGATTTACCGGATTCAATCGCGGGAGAAGGCGAGCGAGCAGATCGCCGCTGCGGTTGCGAGGCACAGCGCTGCGGGCGAAACGAACGGCGCGATTGTGTATTGTTTGTCGCGCAAAGATACGGAGAAGATTGCGGGCGAACTTCGTGAGTTGGGCTTGGATGCCAACGCGTACCACGCCGGGCTTGATGTTTCCAAACGCCACAACATCGAGCAAGCGTTTAGTAATGAAACGCTCGATATCGTTGTCGCAACGGTGGCCTTTGGAATGGGGATTGATCGATCGAATGTTCGGCTTGTCGTGCATGCGTCGATGCCCAAATCGATCGAGGCGTATCAGCAAGAGACCGGACGCGCAGGACGCGATGGGCTTGATGCGGAATGTTTGCTGCTGTATTCGCCCAGCGATGGCGGACGATGGGAACGGCTGATCGAACAGAGCGCCGAGCAGAACGGGAGCGACCCCAAAGCCCAGCTTGAACTGGTGCGTGGTATGCGCAGGTTTGTCGCCTCATTCGGATGTCGCCATAAACACCTGAGCGAGCACTTTGGGCAAGAATATGCTGCACCTGAAGGGCGAGAAGACTGTGGCGCGTGCGATGTCTGCCTTGGCGAGACCGCACAAGAGGAAGATGCGCATCGGATTGGGCAGGTGATTATGTCCGCTGTAGCACGCACAGGCGAACGCTTTGGAGCGGGGCACATTTGTGATGTTGTCCGTGGCGGAAACGGGCAGAGAATCAAGAGCTATGGGCACGACACGCTGCGGGTTCATGGGATGCTCGAAAACCGGCGCAAGACCGAGGTGATGTCTTTTATCGACCAGCTTGTTGCTGCGGAGGCATTGGTCCGGGTGGTCGATGATCGGTATGAAACACTCGCGTTTGGCGAGTGCGGCGTGTCGGTGATGAAGGGGATCGAAACGATTGAACTCGCCAAGCCAATCGGGACCGGGAGCGAAAAGAGCGAGCGGAACCGCCGGACACGGGCGTCGCGTGTGATCGAACGGCGTCCGATGAACACGGGCGAGAAGGAACTCTTTGAATCGTTGCGTGCGTTGCGGATGTCGATTGCCAAGGAGCGGAATGTGCCGCCGTATGTTGTGTTTAATGATTCGACGCTTCGAGAGATGACGCTCGATAAGCCGAGCGATCGCCACGCGTTGCTTTCGATCCGAGGCGTCGGGCAAAAGAAGCTCGATGATTTCGGGAGTGATTTCTTGCAAGCGATTGAGCATCATCTGATTCAGGAAAGTGCAACGGCTGATGAGTGAAGTGATCGAGATCAAAGAGATCAGTGTCGAACAAGCCCGGCCCATCCGCCAGCGTGTGCTGCGTCCTCATCAGAAAGCGAGCGAGTTGATCTATCCGGGTGATGACGCGAGCGATTCSTTTCAYCTTGGAGCMRTGCGCGGCGATGAAGTRTTGGCMATYTTGTCGATGTACTTTTCGCCAAAGCCCGACGACACGAGCRATGCGTGGCGRATCCGSGGGATGGCYTCGGTTGATGAGATTCGGGGAACGGGRYWCGGACGCAAACTYGTCGARGTCGCRYGCGATAARGCATGGGMWAYYGAAMRGGCRCCGATCTGGTGYAATGCTCGCGAGTCSGCGTTTGGGTTTTATGAGAAGCTTGGGTTTGTGATTGAGGGCGGGATCTTTGAGATTGATGGGATTGGGGCGCATGCGGTGATGGTGCTTGAGCCGGGAGAATAAGAGCCGGTGGTGCCATGGTTAAAATCTCGAAGAGATTTCTAACCATGCTTTGAAACTAAACACCACAAGATCGTGGTTAGAAATCTCTTCGAGATTTTAACCACGGCACCCGCAGAGAAGATTAGGAAGAATGGAAGAGTTAAGAGGCGGAGGCTTGTTTGGCTTTTTTGCGGAAGCCGGCTTTCATGTTGACCACTTCGACCAGGATGGCGAAGACCATCGCGAAGTAGACGGTGCCTCGGGGGAAGTGTTCGCCAATGCCCTCGGCAACCAACAGCATACCGATCAATATCAAGAATGAAAGCGCGAGGGTTTTCATGGTTGGGTTGTTGTTGACGAAGTTGGCGATCGCGCCGGCGAAGATGAGCATCACACCGATAGAGATGACGACGGCGGTGGACATGATCCAGTAGTTGCTCGTCATGCCGACGGCGGTGATGACCGAATCGAGCGAGAAGACCATGTCGAGCAGCAAGACTTGGGTCAGTACCGAAGCCACCGAGACGGCGGCCTTTCTCATCTTGATGCCGCGCTTGATCTCTGGGTCGGGAACCTCGGCAACACCTTGTTCAACATGATCGATCAGATGATGAATTTCGAGGGTGGCTTTGGCGATCAGGAAGAGCCCGCCACCAATGAGCAGGAGGGATTTGTAGGTGATCTCTCGACCCATCACCGTGAATAAGGTCTCGGTGAGTTGGATGATGAGGAATGCGAGTGCGAGCAAAATCAGTCGCATCACCATCGCAAGCAAAAGCCCGATGTWGCGGATWTTGGCTTGTTTTTCTTTGGGGAGTTTGTCGGCAAGGATGGCTATGAACACGRCATTGTCGATGCCGAGAACGATTTCGAGGATCGTCAGCGTAAGCAACGCCACCATGCCCGCTGTTGAGAAAAAGAGTACTTGTTCTGCCGGCGCGACAACGAGGACAGTCGTGGTGACATCGGACATGGCGAGCGTGATTGTTGAGAGCGTAGGAATCATAAATGGTTAGTCGATCAGAGCGATTTCTTCTTCGGCCTTGGCTGATATTTCTTCTGCATGATGATCGTCATGCTCAACTTCACCCGCAACGGCTGGAACATACTTCGATGCTTTGTACGCACCGTCGATCATTGGCTGAGCGAAGACGAGCAGGAAAAGTACGAAGAACGCCGAGACTACCCCTGCGATTTTACGGGTCGCAAACGGGCTGGGGTAGACAGGTGAACTGACCTTGCCTTTATCATCGATGTATGCTGCTGCAACCAAACGGAGGTAGTAGCACGCRGCGATCGCGGAGTTAATMCCSAGRATSACGATCAATGCGTATTGACCSGCWGCGATGCCYGAAGTRAACAACCCGACCTTGCCSARGAACCCGAGCAAWGGMGGGAASCCAAGCATCGAGAGCGCACAGATGACAAGTGTCCAGCCGAGGACTGGRTGCGAYTTGCACAAGCCTCGGATGTCGTCCATRTCGTCKGCTTCGTCGCCGTTGCGATGTTCGAGCGATGCGAGRACYGCGAAGACRCCGACGGTCATGATGCCGTAGGTCARYAGGTAGAACARCACMGCWGCSARACCRTTYTGATAGAACGGGCCGCCGATGATGCCWGGRCCWGCRATCAAMCCGACGAGCATGTAGCCYGARTGKGCGATTGATGARTAKGCSARRAKTCGYTTSACCGARGTYTGCARSAGCGCGAGGATRTTGCCGACGGTCATGGTCAGRGCRGCCATGATCCAGAGGGTTGCYTCRATCGCGACKGGSAGGTGMCCGCCGCCACCGCTTGCACCATTSGTTCCGTCRTTCCAGCCGACAGTGCCGAGGATAAAGATCAACGCCAAGAACCCGGCGGTTTTGGGGACGAACGCGAGCATCGCGGCGACGGGTGATGCGGCACCTTGGTACACATCGGGAGTATAGAAGTGCATCGGGACGGCGGCGATTTTAAACGCGATGCCGATGATGGCGATGAGCAATCCGATCATGCCCAATGACGAGATGCCATMSGTYGCRAASWSGGTTGCGATTTCGTTGAGGTCGGTTGTGCCGGTCGCACCGTAGATCAGGGCGAATCCATACAGGAAGATCGCAGCACCGAGTGCGCCGAGGAAGAAGTACTTCACGGCGGCTTCAAGTGATCTCTTACGCTCGGTCGAGATCGCGACCATGATGTAGGTCGGCAATGAGGTCAGTTCGAGAGCAAGGAAGAGCCAGATGAGATCGTCCGCGGATGCGGTGAGCATCAACCCGGTGAGCGAGAACATGAAGAAGGCGTAGAACTCGCCTCGGTTCGAGCGGATCGATGAGAATGGTTTGCCCGCATCGACTTCGGCTTCGATTTCACGATCGACGGTGCCCGAAAGAAGCAACAAGATCAGCATGCCGACCGCGGCGATGAGCATCTTGGCGTAAGGGACGATCTCCGGGAACATGCCACCATTTTCTACACCAGAGCCCGGCGAACTCATCGCGGCACCGAATGCCGCAAAGAGTGCGACGGCACAGATCCAAGGCGTGAACGCACGGATGGCGCGTGATGGCCATTGGCCGGTGATCATGACCAAGCAGGTGGCGATGAAGAGGAAGATTTCGGGCCAAAGGATGGCGAGCTTCTCAGTCATGCGAGGCTCCTTCGTGGTTCGCTGGAGCGGAATGATCGGCAGGGGCTGCGTGATCAGTCGTATGATCAATCATGAGTTCGATGCGAGGCTCAGCCGATTCCAAGCCGTTGGCTTGTTCGACGATTCGCACGGTCGCGTTGACCTGATCGCTGATGGTGTCGAGGAGCATCGTTGGCTGGAGGCCGAAAACAATACAACCGATGGCCAAAGGCACGAGGGTTGCGATCTCGCGAGCATTCAAATCGGTCGGAAGTTCTTCATGGGCATGATGACCTTCTGGTTCCTTGAGTGGACCGAAGCAGATCTTGCCAACCATGATCAATAAGTACATCGCGGCGATGACCATGCCGGTGCCGGCGAAGATCGCGAACCAAGGGCCCAGTGATGAGCCCCATGCGCCGGGTTCGCCGGCGAGGGTCCATGCTGCGTCAGACTGGAACGCGGAGATGAGACACAAGACTTCTGATGGGAAGCCGTTCAAGCCCGGAAGCCCGACGGATGCCATCGCGAAGAAGACCATAAAGGTCGCCCAGACCGGCATCTTCGAGGCGAGACCACCGACAACATTCATGTCGCGGGTGTGGTAGCGTTCGTACATAAAACCGATCATGAGGAACAAGCCGCCGGTCGAAAGACCGTGGCTGAGCATGTAGAGGATCGAACCACTAAAGCCCGTCACATTCAAGGCGGCCAAGCCAAGGACACAGAAACCCAAGTGAGACACGGATGAATACGCGACGAGTTTCTTGATATCGGTTTGGACCCAGCAAATCAGACCTGCATAGATGATGCCGATGATCGAGAGGACCGCGATTTCGGGTGCGTACTCGAAGAATGCGGTTGGTGCGAGTGGAATCGCGAAGCGGTAGATGCCGTAAGTACCGAGTTTGAGCAACACGCCTGCAAGGATGACCGAGCCGGCGGTTGGTGCTTCGGTATGGGCGAGTGGCAACCATGTATGGAACGGAAAGAGCGGCACCTTGACGGCGAACCCAGCAAGCATCGCAGCCAAGACCCAGGTCTGTTCGCCGAGACTCATGTTGGCCGCGTACTGCGTCAGCGTGGCGATGTCGAGCGTCCAGTGCCCGAGTTGATCGGGCTGGGCGACGAACCAGACGATGTAGATCATGCCGGCGAGGGTCATCATCGACCCGGTGAAGGTATAGAGGAAGAACTTGGTCGAAGCCGCGACGCGATTGGTCGAGCCGAATTTACGGATCAGCACGAACATCGGCAACAGCGTGAACTCGAAGCAGATGTAGAACAAGAGCAGGTCTTGAGCCGCGAACACGCCGACCATGGCGCCYTGGAGSACCATSARCCATGCGTAGTACATGCGTTTGTCTTTGAYRATCGCGGWCTTCGATGCCMYGACCACGATTGGGCCGAGCAATACCGARAGCARRATCAGCAAGAGCGARACGGAATCCATCCCGATCGAGAAGTTKARSCCGAGCGATTCAACCCAMGRGATCGARTAGSYRAACTGKGCTGATGCMCCGTKSGARAAATYAAAGCTGTCGAGSAGYTTGAGTGCWGGCMSRAACATSAYSRSACTKGTSMMMAKCGCKGTSCRAWAKCCAGTGTYTGGRTTCTTCGAGAGTGCAATRCGAAAAGCTGCMACAATCGGAGCAACCATCARMAYSAYRAKCATSAGWGWWTCWWKAYTCATGCTGCACCTCCTRCTCGCATAACGACSACAAGCACRACAAAGAGCAAGATCGCCAATCCACCAGCCATGCTCACGGCGTAGCCYTGMAGCACGCCCGACTGRCTCGGACGGATAATCCATGCRAATACGCGAGGCARGAATCCRAMCAGATTCACYAAACCATCGAGTAAYAACTTATCGATCCAATGGAAGATGTGWGCGATCACACGCAAAGGCGTRACCAARACCATCGCGTAGAACTCATCGACATACCACTTGTTCTCGGCCATGCGKGGGATKGGWCCCATGCGTTTGGCGACGGCRTCCATTCGGCACTTGCCCGCTTCGGTTCTGCCRCCAACGAACAATCCCTGCCAGCCCTTKGGSCCGTGGAAGTAKGCYGCGACGAACACGCCGAAGATCGCACCAAAGCCRGAGATCARRATCAACGCGGTRTGCGCRTCCATCCCAAAGACRGTGCTYGGTGCGAGRGTGCCGACTGGTCCAGCRACSGCRTGYGCGGTCGTGTGYTCGACATGGGCATGRTGKGCYGCYTCGGCRTASGGCGAGTGGWAGCTCGCKGTTGAATCTTCAACCATCGAACCAACCCACCCATGTGTATCTGGTGAAATGTACGCAAGCGAAATCGCCAACACTGAACAGGTCGCGAGGGTAATCAACACAGTGTTGACGGCCCAGCCTGGTGCGTGTGGATGGAAGTGTGATTTATCCTCACCGTGGCCATCTGTATCAAACTCATCACCCGGCTCGGCGTGTTGTTCGCCAAGGAATACGCGGAAGAAGACGCGGAAGGTGTAGTACGCGGTCATGATCGCGGTGATGACCAAGATCCAACCGATCAGGCGATACCCCGGCGTGATGAACGCCTCAGCGAGGATCATGTCTTTGGAATAGAAACCGCTGGTGATGTATGGCAAACCTGCGAGGTTCATACATCCGATGAGCATCGTGACGCCGACGATTCCCCAGCCCTTCATCCACGCGACTCCTGAGAGTTTGCGGAGATCGAGCTGACCAGCGAAGCCGTGCATGACGGCTCCACACGCAAGGAACAACAACGCCTTGAAGAAGGCATGGGTCAACACATGGAACGCCGCCCCGGTGGTGGAGAGCATTCCCAAAGCTGCGAACATGTACCCAAGCTGGGACACGGTCGAATACGCCATGATGCGTTTGATATCGAACTGGGCCATGGCGATCGTCGCCGCGAGGAACGCGGTGATCGTGCCGATCCAAGCAACGATCGGAAGCGCATGCTCGGAAACCAAGAAGATCGGATAGAACCGAGCGATCAAATACACACCCGCGGTAACCATCGTCGCCGCGTGGATAAGTGCCGAGACCGGGGTCGGGCCTTCCATCGCATCTGGAAGCCAGACATACAACGGGAACTGGGCCGACTTACCAAACGCACCAACCATCAAGAGCAACGCGATCCACTGGGCTTGCGCCGGGATGTGGGAGAAGTCCCCCACGGCTGCTGCATTGATATAGCTATGGAGTTTTTCATCACTGAACAACGCGGCGTATTCAACCGTGCCGAAGTGGACGAAGGTCAGATAGATACCCAAAGCCAAACCAAGGTCGCCGATGCGGTTGACGATAAACGCCTTCTTCGCGGCTGCGACTGCGGATGGCTTCTTGTAGAAGTAGCCAATCAACAGGTATGAACACAAGCCCACGCCTTCCCAGCCGAGATAGAGCATGAGCATGTTGTCGCCCATGACCAAGCAAGCCATCGAGAACACGAACAACCCGAAGGCTGCGAAGAATCGGCAATAGCCGGCGCCAATATCGTGCGACATGTATTCCGAAGCGTACAACGCGATCATGGTCGCCAGACCCGTCACGAACAGCATCCAAAGGATGGTCAGCTTGTCGACATAGAACGAGAAGTTGGCGACGAATGATTTGTCGCCATAGTGCAGGTTAAACCAATCGAACGCATGCACCGTGTAAGGCGTGCCTTCATAGGACAGGAACATCGCGAGCGTGGCGATGAAAGAAGCCGCGAGCAGGGCAATGGTCGTCCATGCGGGGAGCTTGGACTTGTTGCCAATCACCGCGTAAATCGCGTTGAGCACAAAGCCAAGCAAAGGCAAGAACACGATCAACAGAACCCACTTGGGGCCGGTGCCAACATGCTCGACCATATTGGCGAGATGATCCGATGCGCCGCCGTGGGAGCCTGATGAATCAGACACCATTGCAGGCGAAACGAAACTGGTAAAGCTGGATAAGAGCGAAGCGGTCATCATCCGTTGAGTTCCTTCCAGGCCGAGGCACTGAGTGATTCACGATGACGGAAGAGCAGAACAACAAGTGCCAACGCCATCGCTGCTTCAGCAGCWGCRACGGTSARCACAAAGATGACAAATGTTTGGCCATCAGACCCAAGGTGATGCCGACCAAACGCGATGAGCGAAAGACCAGCCGCCTGGAACATGAGTTCGGTACACAGGAACATGATGATCATGTTCTTGCGAGTCATAAACCCGATGAGCCCGATGCAGAACATCGCCGCCGACACGAACAAATACGGCGCGAGCACCGATTCACTCATCTCCGCTGGAAATGCCAGTTGTGCGAGTTGTAAAGTTTCAAAGGCGTGCATCATGCCTGCCCTCCTGAAGCCTGTGGCTCATCAAACATGGTGCCGAGCTTGCGAGCTTGGGCAGCCTTGAGTGCGTCTTCGAGTTCGGTGTGTTTACGAGCCAAGACGGTCGCGCCGAGCATCGCCATCAGCAAGATAATGCCCGCGACTTCGATCATGATTGGGTGATCGTTGAGCAGGTTAAAACCAAGCCGATCGAGGTTGTCGGCAGCGAGTGCTTCAGGCCAATCTTCGCTGGTCAATGTACGCGTGGCGAGCACCGCATCGTGTCCATGATCGTCCTTGCCTGCAAGCTCGATCTGGATCGTGCGTGCRTCMGGATCSATCAYMGCCMKSCCKGTWTCGTGATCGCGTGTCACTGCCCAGCCRTCTTCGAGYAAGCCTGCACGATCGAGTATTTTGTCGACCTTTTTAGGCAGGTAGGCAAGCACGGAGTTCTGAGCTTGGGCTTGGGTCATCTTTGGACTTGAGAGTTCACCCACGCCGCCAAACATGGCAGCGGTGATGAGTCCGACCATCACGAACCCGATCGCGGTCGCGAGCATTGGCTCGCGGGCAACCGCATCGACATCTGTTAAATCGTCCTCGTTGTCGCTTGTCGGTGCTTGGGTCGCAAGCATGATGACAAAGAGGTAGGTAATCAGGATCGCACCAGCGTAGATAATGACCAACGCGAACGCCATGAACTCTGCCGAGAGCAGGATGTACATCCCGCACGAAGCGATGATCGTCATGATGAAGTACAACGCCGAGTAGACCGGGCGTTTGTGCGTGATCATGCGGACCGATGCACCGATCGCGACGAATGCGAATGGATAGAAAAACAAGTTGGGCATCGGGTTGCCCGCATCGGATGCTTTAAGCCCCATGAGCAATGCAGCAAACCCGAAGGCCGCAGCGACAATCACCGCGCCTGCATACTGGAAGGCTTTGTCTTTGGTGTGCGCGAGCCCCTTGCGTGGGAGCGCGAGAGCGACGCCAGCGGCGCCTATGGCACAGATGAGGTACAACGCAATCGGAGAGATGATCTGTTCCACCGTGTCTCTTTCAAATGCCCTGGGAAGGGTTTCATACTGACACTATCAACAATCAAAGCCCAGTGTGACACCTTATTATGGAGGCCACAGCCAAGCCTTGGATAGACTCTCGGCGATTGGAGCGCACCGCACCCCAACCCGAGACATGGAGGATAGAGCCATTCGGCGAATCGTTCAACTCAAAGCCCCATTTCTCGCGCATACAACGCGATTGTGTCCGCCGAAATCTGCGCAACGATCAGGCAGATACCACGATCAAAAATATTGAGCCTCAAGCGGAGCGTGGGTAYGGCAGATCCGAGACCGGGTATCTATGATCGTCGCATGGTTTCACCCCACATACTCATGCAACAAGCCCAACCCTCCCGCAAARTSCAYATCCCCAAYMTGCTCACRMTGGGCAGGGTGGTGCTCGCGTGGGTCTTTGTGATCTTGCTCTCGAATGTCGAGCCTCGCACGATCGTCGCACAAGCTACTGGTACTGATCGACTTGGCGAAATAGCCCAGCAAGGAACAGGGCTTTTGATCGCCGCGACGGTCATTTTTATCATCGCAGCAATCACCGACGCCCTCGATGGACACCTTGCTCGCAAGTGGAATGTTGAGTCGAAGTTTGGTCGAATTATGGACCCGATGGCCGACAAGCTTTTGATCCTCGGCGGGTTCGTTATGCTTGCAACCCCAGCATTTAATGCCACCATCGCAGCTACCGGCTCAACCATGCAGATTTCTGGCGTTGCTGGGTGGATGGTCGTTGCACTGATCCTCCGTGAGTTACTCGTCACCTCAATTCGGGGGGCTTACGAAGCGGAAGGCGTCGATTTCTCGGCTGGCACAATGGGCAAAGCAAAGATGATCCTGCAATCGATCACGATCCCGCTGATCTTGCTGATTGTAGCCTTTGGATCGCCAGGACCAGACTCTACCGGGCGACTCGTAATCACCTTACTCGTTTGGGCAACATTAGTTACGACGATCTTCTCAGGCCTGCCGTACATTGGCAAAGCACTCCAGCACACCATGAACGAACAGGCCCGGATGCTCGAACTCATGCGAGGTAAAAAAGCTCGCAAATCGACCAAGAATGCTGGCCAATCTGGCAAGGCGCGTCCCAAAACGATGACCGGCGGGCAGAATACGAAAAAGCGATAAAAGAGAAACGATCAGAATGCGGTGATCCCAAAATCGAGTTGAGTCGATACGACAAATAGCCCACGGCTGATGGAAGGAATCTTTCGATGAACACAATGGGACGCACAACGCAGGCTTTTTTAACCACCAACGGGCTTGGGCATTTTCCAATGTCGGGCACCTGGGGATCGATGCCTCCGGTCGCGCTCGCTGGGATCTTTATTTTCGCCGGGATCGGCCCGGGCACTTCGCTCAGTTGGATCTATTACCTGACGATGGTGCTCATCTTGGTGATCTATAGCGGCTCGTGCATCCTCTTTGGGCACGAAGCCGAGGCGAAATGGGGCAAAGACCCGTCCGAGGTTGTTGCAGATGAAACCGCAGGGCAAGCGATTACCTTGATGATGATCCCGGCTGGAATGCTCGGCTCCCCACTTGCGATCCTCGGCGCATTGCTCGCAGCGTTCTTGTTGTTCCGCGCGTTCGATATCTTCAAGCCTTGGCCCGCGGGCGCGATGCAAAAGTACGCTGGCGGGTGGGGCATCTTGCTCGACGATCTTTTCGCCGCGGTCATGGCCGGATGTGCGTTGATGTTTTACTTTGCCGCGATGGCGATGTAAAAAACTTCAACCTACCCGAAAATATCCGTCTGAAACGGCTCTTAGTTCCCCGAGTTATTGGCAAGGCCACCCGGGATATTGATTTTAAACTCCCACCCGGACTCATACCGAGTTACCGAGACTATCTCTTCTCCGAATCGCACACCAACGAGTTTTTTTAATCTCTTGTTTTTTGCTCTATTGGTTACATATGTAACTTTGTCATCAACTCTTACTGTTTCAATAGCCATTTCAATCGCTCCTATTTACCTGAGATTTTCTCTGCGTAGTAATTTACTGCGTCAACAACTACCGAAGAAGCGAACAGGTCTTTTTTGCTTTTATCGAGATGAAATTTTGCCAGCGCGAGATCTGATTGCATCGTTGTACTGGTAAACAAAGGTGGCGGACCGGGGTTCTTAAGCCTCTGCTCTATATCTGCAACAGCATCGACTGCTCGTTGCGGCATGGCGACCAACTCTTCGAATGAGCCGATGTTTAGAGGCTTTCGAGTCACAGAAGCTGTTAACCTGTACTCTATCAAATGATTTGTTGTCCGATTGTAATGATCGTCTTGCAATAGAAAAATCTGTTGATGGATATGTGCTTCAAGATGTAGTATGTATACCCGGATTGGCCAACCAATGCCTGCGTTTCTCGCACAAATTGCTCGCTTGAATCCTATGATTTTGCGTGATTGGACACCCACTGACATTGAAGTGCCCCGCTGGGGCGGTCGAGCTTGGCTCGAACTTGTTGCTTGCGCCGATTGCTGGGTGGTGTGATCTGGCGTGGCGGATTACTTGCCGAGAGTTGGGAGGCGTCGGGCTTGCATGCACAGACCTGCTCAGCCCGCAGGGCTTGCTTCTCTCGCAAGAGACCTCGCACAGGATTGCAATGACCAATGAACTCGATCGCCCGGTGTGCATGCAGCTCTATGGCTCGGATGCGGATATTCTTGCCCAAGGTGCCCAATGGTGCGTCGAAAACGGGGCGCAGGTTGTTGATATCAACATGGGATGCCCAGTGGACAAAGTAACCAAGAAGGATGGCGGCTCGAAGCTGATGTGTGATGTCGATCGCACGCTGAGCATGTTCGAACGCCTGCGTGAAGCGTTGCCAAAGCATGTGCCTCTGACCGCCAAGATGAGGCTCGGCTGGAATCATCAGGCCAAGCTCGATGGTGTAGCCAGCACGCTGGCGGTTGGGCTTTGCCAACGCGGGGCTGCGATGATCACCGTCCATGGACGGACCACCAAACAGAAGTTCAAAGGCGAGTGCGACCTTGATGGGATCAAACGCGTGGTGGACGATGTTCGTGCGCACAACCCACATATCCCAGTCATCGGCAACGGCGATATCAAATCGGCGAACGATGTCATCGCAATGATGCACCATACCGGGTGCGCAGGCGTGATGATCGGGCGCGGATCGTTCTCGAACCCTTGGCTGTTTCGATTGGGCTGGGCGTTGCAACAGCGGGTAATCGAGCAAGGGATTGACCTGGGCAACAGCGAGGCTGTTGGAGCAATTGATCTGACTGATCTACATCCCAGCGAGGACGAGAAGCTCGATATGCTTTTGGGTTTTTTCGATCGCATGGTTGAATATCGAGATAGCGATCATGCCAGGCATGTGTTTCGTCAAAAGGCGAATCTTTTGGGCAAGCAGATCAATGGCGGGCACTGTCGGCCGTTGAAAAACGCCCTCCGAGAAGCAAAGACTGATGCCGAGATTTACGACGCAATCGAGCATTGGCGAACACACGGGGCTGAGCAGCTTCATATAGAGCTTTAGATAGAGCCTTATAATAATGTGTACACATCGCTCTTTTTCTGGTACACTTGGCTTGAGGGAARGCCTCAGGAGACCCACGAATGAAATGCGCCACAACACGATCACTTTTAAGCATGTTCGCTATCACTTCAGGCCTGGCGATGGCTGAACCAGATTTGATTGTTTCCGAGATCACCTCGGCAACCACCTTTGGAACTGTCGATGGCAAAATGGCATACTCGTTTGGAACAACCGTGTGCAACATTGGCGATAGCGAACTGGCATGGATCGACAACACCAACGAGCATCCGATCGTTTCGCAAACGATCTACAAACTCGCCGACGGACAGTTTGAACAACTCGGGATTGGGTTTGTTCGTCATACATCGATCCCATTGTCCAGCAACGCTTGTGGGCTGGGATGCACCCCAGCGGGGTTCGATGCGTTGGGAGCTGGGTGTTCTGACACAAGTTCAAGCGTGGTTCACGGCGCCCAACCAAGCATGGGACCACGCACCGAAGTGAATGCGTTCACCGGTGACTATCCATATCCGTTTACTTCGATCGGCCAAACCGGAGATTTGATATACAAGCGGCTCCGCGTGAACCTCGCCGACATCAGCGATCCGAGCGCGTTGTACTTCGTCGAGACCCAAGTTATTTCCAGCAGCGAAACAACCGATCAAGCCAGAGCAAACAATGTGAGCTATCGCCAGGTCGTATTCTCACCAGGCTCCGCGAGCGCGAGCGTAGTTGGGCCGACCTATACCGAGCAGCCTGCGATTTTCGCTTGGCGAGATCATGGTAATGGGATCGGGATGCCAGACGCGAGCGTGATGATTACCCAAGCAAACATCCCGGGCAGCGGCGAGCGGTTTGTGATTGGTTCTAAAGCCACGAGCATCGGGATCGAGCAGTGGCGATATGACTACGCGATCTACAACATGAACGGCCAGCGAAGTATCCGCGAACTGGCAATCGGGTTTTCCGCAGATCCCAAAGCTGTTTTTGGTTCGATCGAGTTTCAAGCACCTTCCTATCACGACGATGTTGATAGCCAGATTCTCAACACGCCTTGGATGAACACGACAGAGAACAGCGTGCGATGGTTCACAGAGACCTTCGCACAGAATGAGTTTTCCAACGCGATCCGGTGGGGCACAATGTATCACTTTGGATTCGAAGTCAATACAGTCGTTGGGCCAAGTGTCGAAGGCGTACTCGTTGGGTTCTTCGGTGTTGATGAGCCAGACGCTGCGGAGYATCTCTTTAACGCGATCGCCCCGCCTCACAACGATTTCATTTGTGAGGGCGATATCAACGGCGACGGGGAAGCCAACTTCTTTGATGTATCGGCGTTCCTCGGGTTCTTCGCAGCCCAAGACCTGACTGTCGATGTTAATGGCGATGGAGAGCTCAACTTCTTTGATGTTTCGGCGTTCCTGAGCTTGTTGGCCATAGGGTGCCCCTGAGTGAATATTCGGAACAAATGGAACCCMAARGRRTGATTCTCGTATAGGTTTGTGTCCAGAGCAGAGACAGTGTCGGCGGTCTTGTCGATACATGCACATACTTTCAGCTTGCATCTCTGCAACACGCTAACTCGGAGAATCCTCGGATGAACGCTCTCAACACGCTTTCTATTGGTCTTATTATCGCCTTCGCAGGATCTGTCCTTGCTGGCCCTACACCCGGATCAAGCGGGCTCAATGTCAATAATCCAAACCCTGGGCAGAACCAGTTCGAGAAAGTGCATGGGTGCTGGGGCGATGAGCATGGGAATCTTGAGGGCGGGGTGTTTTTCCTGCCTATGGACGAGGATGCCAAAGAGATTGTTGATGCAGTCAAGCAAGCGAATCGTGGGAGTGTTGACAACCGAGTCGACATTGTGCTTGTTGGCGATGGATACACCGCTGGCGAGCAGGGGCAGTTTCATACCGATGCCAACGGCGTGATTAGTTCGATGTTCAGCTATGAGCCGTTCACTAGCTATGAGTCATACTTCCGGGTTTCACAGATTGAAGTGATCTCTGTTGAATCTGGTGTAGATAACGATCCTGTGAATGGGATCTCACGAAACACCGCGCTTGATATGCAATATTGGTGTGCCGGGATCGAACGGCTGTTGTGTGTCAGTGTTGCCAAAGCCTACACCGCAGCAGCGGCGGCACCAGATATCGACCAGGTCATCGCAGTCGCCAACTCGAGCAAGTACGGCGGCGCAGGGTATTCGAGCAGTAACCTCGGGACGACCGCTGGGCAGAACAGTTCCGCGGCTGATATCGCGATTCATGAGCTTGGACACTCGCTCGGCGATCTCGCAGATGAATATACCTACGGCGGCCCAACGACMTATACCGGTAGCGANNWCTCKGCNNKGTSGATGTWTCKATYYAYAACCGNWGCGAANCAGATWKCRCTSRRYACMAAGTGGSAYTACTGGATGGATGCYTCGATGACCGGATTTGATAACCCGGTGACGACATTCGAAGGCGGAAACTATTCGGAGTTTGGTGTGCATCGCCCGTCGAGCAACTCSATGATGCGGAGCCTTGGTCGGCCGTTTAACTTGGTGAGCGCAGAACGCTTGTTGCATCAGATTTATGTAGAAGTGAATCCGATTGATGACGGCACCGCTGACGGCTCAACCGTTGATGCGAGCGATACGCTTTGGGTCTTGCCGATGCAGCCTTTGAATCATGATCTCCAAATTTTGTGGTATCTCGATGAGCAGATCATTGTGAGCGCGGTCCAGCAGACAACCCTGGATCTTTCAACACTCACGATGGGTGCTGGCGATCACACCGTTCGGGTAGAAGTGATTGACCCGACGCCTTGGGTTCGCAATGAAGCGATTCGCAATGCTTTCATGACGGAGAACCGATCGTTTACGGTGAATGCGTGCGTGCTGGCTGCGGATATCACCGGCGATGGCGTGCTCAACTTCTTCGATATCTCGGCGTTCTTAACCGCCTTCAACGCTCAGGACGATATCGCCGATTTTAACAATGACGGCCAGTTCAACTTCTTCGATATCTCGGCGTTCCTCAGTGCGTTTAGTGCTGGCGGGTGTTGAGACACTGATTTTTTCTCCTCTGAGTTGCAATAGGCTACCCGGACGAGCGTTGATACAGCCGAGAGGGATTACGCCGAATCTGAGGGTTTGTACGGATCGTGTCTGGGAAGCCTTTATAAGCAAATGACGCTTTCTGGTCATTGAACGATCGTGATGATTCGATTCGTTCATATGGATTGAGCTTTACACTCAGCCCAGACGGAGTTGGTGAATAGGATCTCTTATCGGGTCATGGGAACAAGGCTGATCTTTGATCGAGCCTGACTAAAATCATGAAACTATGTGCCTTGCTGATCTGTATATATGCAGTAGATCAATACGAGCAGCACAGCACTTTGACGAAATGAATCGGGAGATGAAACAGATGAAAACTCAACGCAAACTTCACACATCAGCATTGGCTATCGCCAGCTTGGCACTCTTGAGTGGCTTGAGCACCGCTACCAATGCCCAGTCGCTTGATAGGGAGAATCTCTCGCCTGTGATGCCTTCGATGATCTCTCCTGCACTCGAAGGGCAGGGCAAGCTGGTCTTTGCAAGCAAGACCCAAGACACCGGCGAGATCTTGGACACCGATAAGGGCAAAGTTTCGTTCTTGTTCCGTAACACCGGCTCAGCTCCGCTGACCATTACACAGGTCAAACCTTCGTGTGGATGTACGGTTCCTGAACTCGCCAAGAAGACCTACATGCCCGGCGAGCAAGGCTCGATCGAAGTTACCTTCGATCCAAAGGGGAAAAAGGGAGCGATCTCACGCAACATCACCGTCTATACCGACTCTGACATCACTCCGAGCCTCTCGATCGTGGTTCGTTCGTTGGTCAAAGCGGTGATTATTACTGAGCCAAAGATCATGCCTTTCGATGCGGTGGTTAAGGGCAACTCGGTCACCAAAGACTTCAAGGTCTTTGGACGAATCGATGGCTTCAAGGTTACCCGCGCGACAGTCGACGATACCGACTCATTCTCAATCGAAGTACTCGATGGCGGGCAGGTCGAACGCGAAGGCGAGATGATGACCATGCAAATCATCAGACTCACCCTCAAAGACACCGCCAAGCCAGATAACCATCGTGCCCAGATCACTGTTCGTACCAATGACGAACGCAAGCCGATCTACTCGCTCGCTGCGGTTGCTCGCGTGCTTGGCGATCTGAAGATGAACCCTGTTCGTGTGACAATGGGGCGGATGGTTGTGGGTGACGAGTTCGAACGCGAGTTCCATGTCATCTCCAAGTCTGGCTCAGCGTTTACTATCTCAAGTGCAGTCGCCAACTCGATCGCGATCGAAGCGAACTACACCTTTACCCCGGTTGATGAGGAGCTTCGCAATGACTGGATCGTCAAGATCACAGGCAAGGTTGTCAACTCGGCCGCACGCTTTAACACCCAGCTTCATATTGTGACTGATGTTGAAGACGAAGAGCAGCTTACTGTGCAGATGTATGGTCAGCTTCGCCGCGAATAAGAATCAGCTTTGAAAGAGAATCGTAGATGAAATGCGTTCAAACTATCGCAGGCGTCTTGGCGATTGTCGGGCTCGGGTATATTGCCGGGGTCGGGCATTCGCTTTTGCGCGAGTTGCCCGTAATCCTTGGGGCGAGTGCTTCGACAAGCACCCAGCCAGTTCCTGAAGACAACACCCCTGCGATTGACGCTCCTGACCAGCAGCCTGATCTTCAACCAGATCCGACACCTGCACAGATTGATGATCCTGAGTTACCCAAGGGCGACGACTTCGACGCTCGGCTCGATGCTGCCGTCCCCGATGGAATGCTCACGCTTCGCCAGGCGCACCAGATGTGGATCGACGGGGCATACTTTGTCGACTCTCGGCTCCGGAGCGAATATGACGAGGGGCACATCTCGCTTGCAGCTTATTTGACGGCTGCGACCATGTTCACCGACGAGGGCGAAGCAGAGATGCAGAGCATTCCGCCAGATGCCCAGGTAGTGATCTATTGCCTTGGCGGCGACGAATGCGACGCATCGCTCAATACCAAAGCCATCCTCGAACAGTTTGGATATACCGATCTTTCGATTATGGGCGTTGGGTATGACGAGTGGGCCGCTGCGGGTTTGCCAACAAGTTTGACCGATGAAGAGGGTTCGCCATGAGTGCTAAACGATGGGCGGAATCGATCTTGCTCCAGTTCCCGATGCGCATCGCGCTCGGTGGCGTGTTCCTCTACGCCGGCTTTATGAAGTGGGAAAATATTCAGGCGTTCGCCTTTGCGATCAAAGGATTCAAGATTCTTGATCCAGACAAACACGGGCACCTGATTATCAGTGCTGCTTATACGATGCCTTGGGTTGAGATGATCGCGGGCTTGCTGCTCGTCCTTGGGCTCTGGACGCGTGCTGCGACATTGACCATTGGGCTGATGCTCGTGTTCTTTATCGCTGCGTTGTTGCATGTGATCTTCGATCCCTCGATCGAGGCGGATTGCTCATGCTTTGGCGATATGAACATCGTCTGCGGAGCATCGGTCGGATGGTGCCAGGTGATACGGGATGTGATTATGCTCATCCCGGTTGGCTATTTACTCTGGCGTGGAGGCGGCATTCTCGCTCTTGACACGCTCCGAGAACGAAATTGCACCCCAAAGGACGCAATTSAGGRSRCAWAWYCKGKTYCRMMGGTCGMTGARGAYRRWWTYCGGGGCTAAACTCACCTTCCAAGAAAACAANTGATCCGTCGCTTATGGATCGAGCGTTGTTCGCTGATCAATAAGCCACGAAGTCCAAGACGGAGATCAAAGACATGGGCAGAATGAACTCATCAAGAAGCGGCGGCAACAGCAGAGACCGCGGCGACGACCGATTTACCGGCGGCCCGGCACCAAAGGCAACCAAAGAATCTGGCAAAGGCATCGAATACTGTGATTACAAAGATCACGAGACCCTTCGCCGAATGATGACACCCAACGGCAAGATCTATGGCCGCAAGCGTTTGGGAACAAACGCACGCCAGCAACGCATGGTTGCACGCGCAATCAAGCGGGCACGCTTTATGGGCTTGCTCCCATTCACTAGCGCAACGCTCTGAGTGAATCGAAAAGAATATTGATATGAACAGGCCCGGATCTTTCCGGGTCTGTTTTTGTAGACATTCATTCCTATAATCAAGCATGACCGTATACGAACGAGATTATCAAGCAGTAGCAATGGCACTCGCCGAGGTCCGAGGGAATCGACATCGACGCATGGGCGAAGTGTGCGATGTGCTTTGGCGATTCTTCAGAGATGAAGGCGTGTCATGGGTTGGGTTCTATGAGAAGGACGACGAAGCCGACCAGATGAGCTTGGTGTGTTCGCGGAACAAACCGGCGTGTTCGCCCATTGAACTCCGGGGCGTGTGCGGGATGTGCTGGAAAAAGAAACGATCGATCATCGTCAACGATGTACACAATCTGGGCGAGCATTACATCGCGTGCGATCCCAAGGACAAGTCCGARATTGTGCTCCCGATGTTCGAGAGCGATGGGTCGTGCTATGGTGTGCTTGATCTCGATTCGCACGACCGCAACGCGTTTTATGAGCATGATGTAATCGAGCTTCGTCGGCTGATGGAATCAACAGCGATTAGTTGGCCCTCGTCGCATATACCTGCTTTGATTTATTGAAGCGTGAGAGAAGCAAGAGAAGCAAGAGGAACGCAGAGGCCGCAAAGATCACGCAGAGGTGCAGAGGGGTCAGAATGTGGAATAATTGTGTGTGCATGGAGGTTTGTCTGGTATGGAAACACACGATCAGACCAATGAGCGGTATGAAAATGCGAAGAAGAGGACTGAAAACCCTGCGTGTCGGACGAGGATGTTTTCGACTGGGTTGGTGAAGTCTGGATGCCCGAGTTGTTTGATTGTTGGGCTGGCGATCATGCCGATCGAGATGGCAGCGAGGGGTGTGAAGAAGCTCGTTGTTGGAACAGATCAGAACACTTTGCCCAGTGATTAAAACGGGATTGGTGCTTTGAAGGTCATTTGCTTGCCTGTGATTGGGTGATAGATTGTCAGCATCGAAGCATGGAGCATCAGGCGGGTGGTTGTATCTTGGGCGTTGGGGTTGTACATCTCGTCGCCGACGATTGGTGCGCCCATGCCGATGGTTTCTGTTTGATCATTCGTGCCCATCATGTCCTCCCCCACTGTCGTGACGAACGGATGAGCAGCATGGACACGGAGTTGGTGGGTTCTGCCAGTGTGAGGCTCAAACTCAACGCGAGTAACAGGTCGGCCATCGAACTCTTCGCGAGCAAGCACGGTGTAGTGTGTGACCGAAGGCTTGCCTTGGATGTAATCRACGAGYWKCARCGGGCGGACATCCATGTCTTTGCGCATCGGGCAGTTGATGGTGCCTTTGTCATTCTCTAGGTGCCCTTCGACCAGGGCGATGTATCGCTTTTTGACTTTGCGTTGTTCAAACTGGCGCGAGAGATTCCGATGGGTGTTGGCGTCGAGGGTGAGGATCATGACCCCGGAGGTAGACATGTCGAGCCGATGGCAGGTGATCGGGCCGGTCGCGAGGGGAAAGAGGTCTTCGATGCGTGAGCGGAGGCAATCCTTCTTCTCAGGCGCGATGCCGGGCACGGTCAATAGACCAGACTGCTTGTCCACGATGACGAAGTGGTCGTCTTCGTGCAGGATCGTGGGGATGCCTGTAGGCGGGCAATAGACCATCTCGGGGAGCGGGCCCTGATTCACGCGTCGGATATTGCCAGATTCGGGTTGTTGAGACCTAGTATCATTCATACATGCGGAGTGTATCCGCTTAAGGAGAATGTCGATGAAATCTGCAGCAATTGTGTCCCTGTTCTGTGCAACTGGTTTGGCGTGTGGGATGGCTTTGGCCTCGAATCCGAACCCAAATCCAGAATGGGATGATCAATGGCCAACCCTCGAGAGCGAGTTCCTCTCCGGGCATGTCCAGCTGACATCAGAAGCCAAATACATCAAAGCCGGCGAGAGCTACTTCTCACCTGATGGGCGGATGGTGATCTTCCAGGCGATCGAAATCCCGGCAGAGGGCGAAGAAGCAGGCGCACATTATGCGATGTATGTCGCATCCGTACAATACGATGACGATCGGAACATCATCGGGCTTGGGCAGGCAGGCATGGTCTCAGCGGGCAATGGCTCAGCGAACACCTGCGGGTGGTTCCATCCGACCGATCCGATGCGGATTCTCTTTGGGACAACAATCACCGCGCCCAGCAACAAGGATGTTGTTGGGTTCCAACGCAAGACCTCGAAATATTCTTGGAAGTTCCCCACCGAGATGGACATTGTTGCAGGCGATCTGAGCATGACCTATGTGCTCTCGGACGAAGCAACCGCCCGGGCAACAAAGCTGGTCGAAGAAGATCCGACCGCGACCCCTGAGCTTTCGATGAACGATATTATCTCGGTGCCGACAATCAAAAACGCGAGCCCGGTTTGGGAACGCGAAGGATACGACGCGGAAGGGTCATGGTCACCCGATGGACGCTACATCCTCTATACACAGCTCGAACCAGGTTCAAACAACGGCGACATCTGGATCTATGACTCAACCGACGGGTCCCACCTGGCTTTGATCACCGCAGATGGCTACGACGGCGGGCCGTTCTTCTCGCCCGATGGACAATCGATTTGCTACCGCTCGGATCGTCGCGGCGACAACATGCTTCAGATCTTTGTTGCTGCATTGCAGTTCGATGAATCGGGCAAGGTGAACGGTGCGATCGAGACACAACTCACCGACAACGAGCATGTCAACTGGTGCCCGTTCTACACGCCCGATGGCAAGTACCTGCTCTACGCAACCAGCGAACAGAGCCACGGCAACTATGAGATCTATGCGATCGATTCCTCAGGCGAATACTCGATGGAAGAGACCCCACGCATGCGTGTTTCGCAGGCTCGCGGGTTTGACGGCTTGCCCGCGTTTACTTCTGATGGCGAGTGGATGATCTGGACCGCACAACGCGGCGCAACGCGTGATGGCGAAGAACGCCCAAGCAGCCAACTTTGGGCTGCCAAGGTGAATCTTGATGCGATCGACAAGGCGTATCAGGCACAGCGCAAGGCGATTCTTGACAAGAACGAGGCTGACGCGTTTGAGAACTACATGCCTGAGGATTGATTCAGAGTAACAAGTCACACGCTGCTGGAGTACATACCAGAATGATCGAGCCTGACGATTATGGATTGAGCGATGTGCAAACATTTGCGCACATTGGCGATCCTTCGCCCGCACCCGATCATTCTCGGTTTTGGCGCAAGTGGTACGAGCGGCTGATTGATGATTCGCCTGTGCTTTGCGCTCGCACGGCTGTGGATGAATCTGACCCGAGCGCGACGCACGAGTTTGTCTCGGTGGGCGGCGTACGGATCGGATGCGCACTCGTGTTGCCTAAGAACGGCCGGACGGTGCGAGCGTCATTGGTCACGGTGCATGGGTACAAACACGCGAATGCACTTACAGATTCAACACGCAGATGGCAAGCGATCGCGGACACCGGGATCGCGGTATTGGTGATTCGGCTGCGTGGATACCCTGGGTCACAAATTGGCATCGGCGACATGACCACGCCCGACCAACATGGTGCTGGGTGGATCGGGCGCGGATTCGCGGGCGAGCATCATACTGATTGGATATTGCCCAACGCGGTGGCTGATGTGTGCAACGCGTGTCGAGTGATGCGCAATGCGTTGTTGCATCGTGATACGGATGTGCCGATTATGGTTGATTCGGCGATTGATCATCCCGGTATATTCCTGGCCGGCAAATCGCTCGGCGGCGGGCTGGTGACGATGGCTGCGGGACAACTGATCGGAAAACTTTCGGGCGAATCGATTATTGATCGGCTCGCAGTCGCACTGCCTTCGCTTGGTGCGTGGAACTGGCGATTGGCGCATCGCCAATCCGGGACCACCCTTGATATCCAGAAGATCCTGACGCATCACACTGATCGAAGCAGCGAGCTGATCGATAGGCTTCGCTTGTGCGACGCGGGGGTGCATGGGCGCAAGGTGCGTGTGCCGACCTTGGGGATGCTTGCTCGCAAGGACGATGTCGCGCCCGCGCCGACCGCAGCTGCGGTGTTCAACTCGATTGATGCCGACCCGGGTCGTAAGTGGCGGTTTGTGGTGCCATATGGTCACTTTGAGGGCGGGATTGGCAACGCTCGTCGCCATGCACTCTTTGAACGGGCAATGGTCGATTTCTTTGATCCCTCGCGGGCGACTATGGATTCGATGTCGCCTTGGGAGCCGATTCTTCACGAGGGCACTGTTGGGCCAGATGGCCGATGATAGATTTGTGCCTACGCTTGCTGCTCAACCCCATTGAGAATGAGAACACTATGAACCGAACGATTGAAACCTTGATGACCGGACTGATTGACTATGCCGGGCTTTTCCCGCCGAGCAAGTTACCTATGGATACAGCGGTCGAGAACTATGCCAAGTATCTGCGCAGCGAGCACGAGGGATTTCTTTCGCGGTTCATCTGCACAGTGCCTCGGCTCGAAGAACTGAGCAAGCACGCCGCGGTGGTGATGCCGGGGACATATGCCACAAGCGGATATCGCGAAAACGCGGACATGCAAGACCCATGGCAAATCTCGGCGGTGATCGTTGGCAATCTCGAAGAGAACCTCGAAGAGATTTACAAGTTCAACGAGCACCACGACAAGGAAGAGCATGGGCTGGCGATGGTTGATGTGATCGAGATGAAGATCGATTCGCCGAGCGATGTTGATGAAATCATGGACATATTGCCCGCGATGATCGCCCCGGCGTTTGAGATTCCGGGCGATGTGATTATGGGTGGTGATCCACGCGGATTCGTCGCAGCCATCGCTGGGAATCAGGCAGCAGCCAAAATCCGTTGCGGCGGCGTCACGCCCGATCTGTTCCCAACATCGGCGGACATCGCAGGGTTCATGCACGCATGCAACGCGGCGGATGTGATGTTCAAGGCGACCGCAGGCTTGCACCATCCGATCCGGGCCGAACAAGCACTCACCTATGAACCCGACGCGCCCAGAGCGGTGATGCACGGATTTATCAATGTATTCCTCGCGGGCGCGTTTGTACGATCAATCAAAGGCTTCGACATGGACACAACCATCGCGGTGCTCGACGAGACTGATCCCAAGGCGTTTGTGTTCGACGACGAACAGGTCTCATGGCGCAATGTCGTGTTGCCGATTGTGTCGTTGGCACGGGTGCGCGAAGGGTTTGCGACGAGCTATGGGAGTTGCTCGTTCGATGAGCCTTTGGCAGATCTAAAGGCTTTGGGTTTGCTATAAGAGTTTTATGAACAGAAATTTATTCAGGCTCTCGGAAGAGAGCAGCGACCGCGGTATGGCCGTGCTGGAAGACTTGGCCATCGACCGGGCCGATCTCGCCAGCCGCGAAGAAACCGGCGAGGGGAATGCCCGCGTCTGGATCGACTTCTTTGCCCGACTTGGCAAGGTTGGCTCCGTCAGGCTTGGGATCGAAGGCATGTGTAATAACGCTGGCATCGGTGGTGTGTTCGTCAAAGAAGTTATTGCTTCGCCCGGTGCATGAGATAAGCAATGCGCCGGCGGGTTTGGAGTAGAGCCTTTGGCCATCAAGTAAGAGCGAGAGGTCTTCGCGGGCGGTTTGTTGGTCATGAAGATGAAGCTGGACTGTTTGCCCAGCATGGATGATATCTGCGATCGCAACCGCGCCGGAGGATTCGTCGCCGCCCATGATATTGCGAATAAGAAAATCGCCTCTGCCGAAGTGTGCTTTGTTCTCGTTGATAACACGCCCCATGACTAAGCCATTGGCAAGGAGTTGCTTGTCTGCTTCGTCGAGTTCACGAACGATCTCGCGGATGGCATCGACCGCGCGAACGCCTGCGAGTTCGAGGATGAGGTTGCCTCGGGCTTTGGTGATAACCATCGGGTTGCCGATCGGTCGACAGCCCTGCGAGACGATGGTATCGACTTGGATCGGGCCACTGAGTGTTACGCCCATCGCGCCTGAGTTGCGTGTTTCGCCGTTGAGGAGCAGGGTATTGGTGTTTGGTGCGTTGCCCGCAGAAGCCATGCCCCCGATGATGGTGCCGATGTGATCGACGCGCCCAGAGTTGGCGACCACCTGCACACGCGATGCAGAAAGCGCGGGGATGAGATTGACCAAAGGCACCGAAAACGGATCGGCGAAAAAGAGCGTAGCTCGCATATCATCGGTCGCGCCGATGCAATCTGAGAGCTTAGCTGCCCGCTCCTCCATCGATTCCCTCGGCGAAAGATGATCGATCCAGAACGGATTGATGCCAACCCCCGGGAACCGACACGCCAAAACTGATAGTGCTGGGCCGTCTTCGATCACACTCGCGTTGGACATCACTCCAGAGGCGGTGATCCCGAGCATATGCGATGAACTGAGCCGATCGCGGAGCGTGTCGGCGATCATGCCCATTTTTCGCGCATGATGAATCGATACAAAGACCATCAGCAGATCTGGAGATGACCCAAGCTGGTGCTTGATTCGATCAGACACCTGCAATGCAGCATCGATCGGATCTTCGCGCGTTGACATCGCGGTGACCATTTTGATCGAATCGAGATCGGTGTGTGGTTGCTCGGGCATCAGAGAAAATCATGCTCTCGGCTATTGGAAAATTTTACTCGGGCATCGGATCGATGCGATCGGGCTCGATGATGGTGAGTTTGAGCGAATCGTCGTTGTTCATCGATCCGACCACGCCCACGATTCGTCCGAGCAGATGGCGGAAGTCTTGGGTCGAGCTTGGAGCGACATACCCAACGGTGCGTGTCGCGCCGGTGGATGGATCGATCGCTTGGATGCGATAAAGCAACGGCAGATGCTCGCCGGTATACACAGCGCTGGTGGTCATGCGTCCGACGAGTTGATAGGCACGCCCGCTCTGCCAAGCCTGGATGTCTTTGGCCGATTGGTCCGCGTTGGCGTCGTACGCTGCGAGAATCGCAGCGATCGACTGGCGTTGGTTGCGGGTTTCGATACGGATATCGATCCACTCGAGGCGTTGATCAAGGGCAGCAGCAAGCGATGAGCCATCGTCGGCTTGGACGCGAGTTCGTGAAAACTCGGCGTGGAGCTCATTGAGTGATTGATCGAGCTCGGCTTTGGGTAGTGTTCGTGCGTTGTCGAAGGTTGCTTCGAGATCTTCGAGTGCCGATGCTGAAACCAAGCCGCTGGGCGCGGTGATCTGGGTTGGCTCGGTAGGAGCAGAATCATTTTCGCGATCAGTTTCTTCAACATCAACCGGAGCCGCGTTTGAGATCTCGACAGGTTGAGCTGTTGAAGTGTTCATCTCTTCCATCATCGAAGTATCAACAACTACGGGGGCTGATTCTTCGATCACTGGCTCTGCGGCAGGCTCGGAGACTCGCTCTTGAGCGGGCTTGGCTGTGGGATTGTAGTTGGCGACTTCGCCCGCTTTGGGATCGCGCAAGGCATCGGTTCTGATGTAGGCGATCGCGATCTCACCAGTTGGCCCTTCGGGCGGCGAAACGCGGTAGCCAACAATATCGCCTGCGTCGTTCTTGAGTGCTTCGAGAACTGCCAGCTCGGTGCCCGATTTGAGCCCCTCGGTATAGAGGGCTTTCCATGATCCTGACAACCCGAGCAGGTGCGATGGGGCGCGAAGCTTCGAACGGGTGATCAGCGTAACCGTTTCGCCGGTAGCCGAGACATCGACTTCGTTGGCAGGAACAAAGGCACCGATCGCAACTGGCATGCGAACCTTGGTATAGCTACCAGAAGCCCCGAGGACTTCCAAAGGCATCTTTGCGTTCAACTCGGCGATCGCGTAGAAAACATCCTGATCGCCACAGCGAAGCAGGGTCTTGTTCGCTTTGACGATCTTGTATTCTTGAGCATCTTGGAAGGCAACCGCCTCGACACCAGCTGAGATCGCAGATGCTGGAATCGCCCCCAGTGCAAGCGTGAGGGCACAGGCGGAGATAGACAAAGTGTATTTGATATTCGTTGGCATCTTGAGCCTCCTGGCGCATTCTCGATCGGGGTCTGGGTTGCTGGCCTATGAGTGTACCCGCACACATTGGTGAGGTTCTCCTGTTCGGGCAACGACACCACATTTTACCCAACCTACCGTTAAAGCATGGCCATGAACCCACGCAATCGTCATGCTTTACGCACAACTGCTTTCCGAACATCAATACATGCAGGCAGCATCGGCGCAATCCTTGCGGGTACCCTCGCTGCTGGTGGGTGTTCATCCCCAATTCAACGCCAAAGCGAGAAGGAACTCCAGCAGGCGATGATCCGAGCAATCGAGGTCGAGATCGAGCACGCCAAACAGAATCCGCAATCTCGGAATCTGGGCACAACGCTTGATCTAAGCAAGCTCGAAATTCGCGATGATCATCTCGAACAAATCGAACGGGAGTTCTCGGCATCTGGATATATCGAGCAGCTTCGAGCGCAGTCGCCCGAAGGCGATGATCCGATCTCATCACTGGTCGGCGATGATCTGATGGGGCAACCAACCCGGCTGATTGGGTTGACACTAGAACAATCGATTCAGACCGCCGTCGCCAACAACTTGAGTGTAGAGGTCGCAAGCTTTGCACCTGCAATCTCACAAAGCACCCTCACCCAGGCCGAGGCACAGTTCGATTGGTTGTTTTCTGCATCGGCACAGTATCAAGATTCGATCATCCCACAGGCCGGATCAGGCTTCGGCGGATCGACAACCTTTGTACGCAATGCTTCGCAATCTGCCGATGGATCAATCGGGGTATCGCGCCAGCTGACCACCGGCGGCACGGTTTCGATCTCCAACGATATCAACTATACCAATGTCGATAGTTCGTTCTTCGGAACGCCTCCGGTTCCGAATCCGGCCAATGCATCGAACATCACACTTGGAATCACCCAGCCGTTACTCCGCGGATTTGGACGCGACACGAACATGGCACAGATCTATCTGGCTCGCAACGCCGAGCGAACAAGCGTCGCTTCATTGAAATCTACCCTGATCGATGCTGCGAGCGAGACCGAGAAGGCGTATTGGACCTTGGTGCTTCGATACAAAGAACTTGTTATTCGATCCAAGCTCCTCGAACGGGGGATCAAGGTTCGTGACGATATCAAAGCGAGAAGGGTGCAAGATGCACGCCAGGCACAGGTGGCTGATGCGGTCGCACGCGTCGAGCGTCGGCGATCTGATCTGCTCGTCGCACGAACCAACCTGCGCAATGCGAGCGATCGGCTCAAGCAGTTGATGAACGATCCGAACCTAGCGGTTGGCAGCGAGGCGTTGATTGTGCCTCGCGATGATGCGATGCGTGAGGCGGTTTCGTATTCATTGCTCGATGCGATCACCAACGGCGTGACGAATCGCCCAGAGATGGATATCGCGTTGTTGAGCATTGACGATGCAACCATCCGCCAACAGGTCGCCAAGAACCAACGCCTGCCCAAGCTTGAGCTTCAGGCGCAGGCACGGCTGCTTGGATTCGGCGATTCGGTTGGCGATGCCTATAACGATGGCGATGCGACGCGGTTTATTGATGACTGGCTCTTGGGCTTATCGTTCGAGCAGCCGATCGGGAATCGGATCGGCGAAGCAGAATATCGCAAGGCAAGGCTCCAACGCATGCAATCGGTCGTGGCCTATCGCCAGACCGCCCAAGGCATCGTCCTTGATATTAAAATCGCACTCAACGCGATGGTCACCAACAATGCACTCATCGAACAATCAACACTCTCACGCGTCGCCCAGGGCGAAGCGTTGCGGGCTTTGATCGTTGAAAAAGAACTGACCAATGCCGGGTATTCGGTCGAGCGATTGAACCTTGAACTCAACCAACAAGAAGCGTTGGCCAATGCGGAGATCGCTGAGGCTGCCTCCCTCATCAACTACAACACCGCGATCGTCGATCTCCACAAAGCGATGGGCACAACGCTCGATCGCTCACGGATTGACTTCGTAGTGCCCGATGCGAATCAGCTTGCGCCGGGCGAGTCGGCGTTGGACTATAAGGTTGAGCCTATAGAAACAGAGGCTGCTCAAGAATCGGATGCGAGTGATGACTGAGATTCTCGAAGGGCCTACAGCCATCGCAACAGGTGTTGATCGCCTCACCAACGGGCAACTCGTCGCGTTCCCGACCGAGACTGTGTATGGGCTTGGAGCCGACGCACTCGATGGCGATGCGGTGGCCAAGGTCTTTGCGCTCAAAGGCCGACCCGCGACGAATCCGTTGATTGTGCATGTCTCAGGGATCAGAATGGCCAAGACGGTTGTCGCACAATGGACGCAAGAAGCAGAGTTGATCGCCAAGGCGTATTGGCCCGGCCCGGTGACCATCGTGCTTGCCAAAGCAGATTGCGTGCCCGGAATCGTGTGTGCTAATGGCGATACGGTCGCGGTGCGCTGCCCAGCGCATCCGTGCGCATTGGCACTGATCGAGGCGTTTGGCAAGCCGATCGTTGGACCGAGTGCGAATCCATCCGGGCGGATCTCCCCCACCACGCCCGAGCATGTGGCTGACGGATTTGGCGATGCGGATCTGATTGTGATTGATGGCGGACACTGCCGAGCGGGAATTGAATCGACGGTGGTTGATCTTACGGGCGAGGTACCCAAGGTACTTCGTCCGGGGATTGTCGGGGCGTATGCGATTGGCGAGACGCTTGGGAAACCAGTCGAGTGTGTGACCCAACAGGCGGAAGGCTCAGTTGCACGATCACCTGGAATTGTTGGATCTCATTATCAGCCGAAAACGCCGACGAGGCTGGTCTCAACTGAATCACTTGCATCTGTCGATGAATCGGTGGTGTTGATCGCATGGTCGATTGATACGCACCCAGCAAATGGATCGCTGATCTCGATGCCATCAGAACTTGGTGCGTATGCCAGTGCGATCTACCGGGCATTGCATGATGCTGACAAAGTTGGTGGCGAGGAGATTTGGATTGAGGAACCGATGGATGGAAGCAGCACCAAAGACCAAGCCATCCGGGCGGCGATCATGGAGCGACTTGGTCGAGCGACACACGGATAAATATCTTACGCCTTCCCCGCACCAACGAGAAGATGGGCGCACCTTCATCGTCGAAGAGGTCTTCTTATTCCCTCCCTGCGCCCCGCGGGGAGGTGTCGAACGAAGT
>NVSM01000074.1 GCA_002401225.1 bacterium | reverse complement strand
GATTAATGCATGGGATTGAAGAAATATCCTGTCACTATAATGATGGTGAAATTTATCAAGATGAAGATTTATACAATTCTTTCGTTAATGATTGTTCGGCATTGTATAGTCGTTCGATATCAAAACTTCCTAATCGAATTCAGGTTAAAGGCGAGCCAAAATATTTAGAAAAAGAAAAGAATCAACGAAAAGTAAGAGCGGCTCTTTTATGCGCTATTCGAAGTGCTTTTTTATGGCGTCAATCCGGTGGTTCAAGATGGCACTTCTTATTCAAAAAGAAAATGATTCTAGATTCTGTAAACTATTTAATTAATAATCCGATCAGAAAATAAAAGGCTTCTTCAAAACGAAAAGACACACTAATTAGACCGTAACTGATAAATAGTTTCAATTTCATCAACGCTTTTCGTTGTGACTTGTAGATCTTTCAGTATGCCATTTTCGACACCATAAATTAGGCCATGTACAGATAATTCTTGTCCGTTAATCCAAGCATTCTGGACGATAGAAGTGTGACAAATATTTCTAACTTGCTCAATAACATTTAACTCGCACAGTAAATCAACTTCTTCTTTCTCATCTTCAATCGCATGAAATCGTTTTGAATAGTTCCGATACGTATCTTTGATCACTCGTAGCCAATTATCRACCAATCCATGTTCTTTAGATTCGAGAGCCGCTTTAACGCCTCCACATCCATAATGTCCACATAAAATRATATSYTTAACYTTYAARAYWTYKACWGCGWATTSAATCACYGATAARMMGTTSARATCGGAATGGTTCACTAGATTAGCAACATTGCGGTGTACGAATACCTCTCCTGGCTGTAATCCTACAATCATATTGGCAGGAACACGACTATCACTACAGCCAATCCATAGATACTCTGGGTTTTGTTGATCCGCTAAAGTCGAAAAAATTCCAGGATTTTCTGCTTCAAACTCTGAAGCCCATTGCTTATTACGTTCAATAAGATGTTCTATTCTTTTGTTCATATAGACAGATAAAAGCCTTTTGATAGATAAATTACCCACATTCTATCTAAAATTGCCCCCATTTAATACCATTCTTAATAATCTCTAAAAAGGAATAATCTCCAATTCGAACAATCTCTCTAGAGTCCAAGCGATTGCTACGACTAATACTGATATCGCAATAACGATTTTTAATGAGTTAAAAGAAATTATCCTTAATACAATAAACAAAATGGACACAGTTAGAATCAAAAACAGGATCTGTCCAATTTCAACACCCAAGTTAAACCCTAATAAAAGTATAATATTTTCAGAAATATCTCCGGTCAAATCAGATAGAACACTGGCAAAACCTAAACCATGAATTAGACCAAAATTAAAAACAGTTGCAGTATTAATGACACCTTTACTGAATAAAAGTTTAAATGCGCCTAGCGCAATACTGGCTGCGATAATGCTTTCGACAATCCAAGATGGTAAAAGTAACCAATTTAATGATGCAGAGATTAGAGTGATAGTATGCGCTAAAGTAAATGCCGTTACATACATTGCAATATTTTTGAAAGACTTTCTATTAAATAATTTGTCTCTATTTCCAGTATTAACTACAAGTGATGAGAAAATGAGTATCAATAGAAACAATAAATGATCAATTCCTATTAAGATGTGTACAATCCCTTGGTAAATAAAACCAACAAAACCAGTCTGCTCTGTAGGCGATTCATTATTGGTTAATAAATTGACCTCAAAATTAGAGCGCGTTAATAATTGTTTTATTTTTACATCAGTAATGTTTATATCTATTTCAGCAACATGCAAACTATCCAGCCCCTTTAAAAAACTATATTGCACATGATTTAATTCGTTTAAGCATGAGATGTTCATATTTATATTCAAAGCATAACCATTAAATAACATGCTTGTCGAAACATCATTAAAAACCATAGAGCAACGATTATGAATGCTTTTCAATGAAATGTTTGACGAAACTATTTTTTCTAAAGTCAATTCATTGGTAGTAATTTCTCCCCATTCGATTTTACCATTTTGATCGATATCTAAATCTTCTACTCTAACAAGATCTTTTAATGAAACTTGCCAAATCAATTGATAGGAATAGTTTTCGATCTGGTGTATTTCGCTATCGATAATTTTTATACGCGCTACACTTTGCTCGTGCGCAAACGCACTCGATATGTTTATTAGGACGTTCAATAAAAAAATGGAGTCTCTCGATGTAATCGATATCGTATTGAACGGTGACGTGCCTCTAGGTGGTTTTGAACTACCAGGCGGACCTATCGCTGCCGCTGTCGGTTACCAATTTCGTGACGATAAGTACACCAACACTCCATCCGCCACTGAACTATCTGGCGATACTTGGATTGGTGGAGTCGAGAAGGAAAGAGTCACTTCCGGTAGTCGTGAAGTTGATGCTTTCTTCGTGGAACTATCAGTTCCTCTGCTATCCAATCTTGAGCTTGAACTGGCAGTACGCCGGGAAGAATTCAGTACTGGACAGTCGTCAACTGACCCGAAATTTGGTATCACTTATGCGCCTATGGATTGGTTGACATTGCGTGCGACGCAGGGCGATGCCTTTATTGCTCCTGCTTTGCAAGACTTATTCGATCCGATCAGCTGTGGACTATCCACAGTAACTGACCGCTTCGGTCCGTTCTCTGCCTTCACTACGGCCTGTGGCGGCGGTAATCCAAATCTGACGAACGAGACCTCAGTGTCTCAGCAACTCGGTTTCGATATTGCGCTGGGTGATTTCGACCTATCCGTAACTTGGAATAATACTGACTTCCAGAATCGAATCGTCGATATCAACGGTCAAGATATAATGCAGCTGGATTTCCTCAACTTCCAGAACGCGACTGGCTTTGCTGCTAACGGTATAACTGCAGCAAATCAGCCATCTGAGCAGCAGTTGCGTGACTGGATTGCAAACCCTGCATCGAACAAAGACATCATTCGCGATCCGGGTGATATCTTCACGATTCTTCAGGTGAACAACACCAGTACTATCAATGCTGAAACTGTGGAAGTGGAAGCCATCGATATTGCGGCTAACTATCGCTTCAGCCTAAATAACTGGGGTGATTTCCGTGTTGGTCTACAAGCGACTTTCATAGATCACTTCTATTATCAGGGCGATGCTTCTTCGCCGATTGTAGACGGTGCTGGTCTGTACAATGATATAACGAGTGCTGCGCCAGAACTTCCCGAGTGGAAGGCCAACCTGACAATAGGTTGGACGATGGGCAAACACTCTGTGAACACTATTACGCGCTTTATCGATGAAATGCCGTATGACGGTCCTCAGTTTACACATTTGGACTTCTTCGGTGGTTTTACGCGCCCTCAAGGCATGGATACGGTTAGACAGTGGACTCAGATGGATGCGTCCTACACCTACCGTGGTATCGAAATGTTAGGTGGTGAGGGAGCGTTTACTCTCGGTTCACGTAACTTGTTCGATCGTAAGCCTCAGGGTTCACCAGAATTTGCTGGTGTAATCGGTGGTCTTCAAGACCCAATGGGTCGTTCGATCTACGCACGTTTCATCTACGATTTCTAGAAATCGTAAAACCGCACGTGTGACTAGTGCGGCAACTTTGAAGATCACTTCGGTGATCGGATGAAGTAAAAAGGGGCTCATAAGAGCCCCTTTTTTTATGCATGTTAAAAACCGAATAGAGGGAGTGCGTTGGACTAATTCCGCTTAGAATATTGAGATCTCGAATTATCGGGTACCAGCAAAAATGCGAGAATTCAAAATCGCCTAATTGTTAAAATTTCTTTATAATTTAGTCGCCTTGAGTCGGACGTTTCAGAAATCTTGCTAGTCTTTTCTGAAAGTAAGGTTCTACCCACTAACCCTAGAGAGGACAATTCATTGGAAATTGACACTCAAGCACTGTTCCCCAGCCTAGTCTGGACCACCTTGTTCGACGACAGAGTAAGCTTCAACGCGAAAATATTGGAATTGGCCAATAAGATGAGAAGCAACGATCCTAATGGCGTGAGCAATACCAATGTAAAAGGCTGGCAAAGCCCTAATAATCTTCAAGATCTGGCCGAATTCGAAGACATAAACCTTCGAATCCAGCAGGTATGCCAGCGTATTGCCGAATCACAGCACTTCATGCCAAACGTGATCTTGGACCATCAAGCATGGGTGAATATCAGCCCACCAGGGGCTTCCAATAAACTTCATTACCATGCGAATTGTCATTTTAGTGGTGTTTACTACGTAAGTCTTAAGGCGCCGGAGTGCGGTAGTATATTTTTTCGCGACCCGCGGGTGGCATCCAGAATGTTTACCTCTCCCATTACAAAGCAAACTGACTTCACGGCGGAGGAGGTTCGCATGCGTCCAGAAGAAGGCAGGATGTACATATTCCCAGGTTGGTTAGAGCACGGAGTCGAAGTCAATGAGAGTACTGAAGACCGTGTAAGTATCAGCTTTAACGTGCGAGCAATTCAGCAAGCTATTCCCAGTAGGTGAAAGCGCCCCCGCGCTGGCATATTCGATTAGCAAGTTCGACTACTTTGTTCTTTTGCTATGCACCGGCCTATCCCTGATGAGTTCTTGAATACTGGATTACTGCTCTGCCAGAACAATGCGAGGTTCTGCATCGGTATTGCCAACAGAGATTTCTTCATAGCCGTAATGCTGCGGGTTAGGGTGATAGAAACGAATGTTACCGCCTTCATTGACAAGCACATTCGCCGCATCCGAGTCTGCACAGAGCATATCGCTTTCCGGCATACGCCCATCCTGTAAGATCAAACCTATCTCTCTGAATAGCAACATGCACTTCACTAACGAGCTTAGCTGTAGCTCTTTTGCGATAGCGCTAGGTTGCTGTTCTACCAAAGGTGGATTGCTGTAAAAAAATAGCTGTGCCGAGATGATACAACCGCTCACTATAACTACTGCCCACTGAATAGCCTTGCTAGGGTTCTTTCTGGTTGCCGGAGAATTGAATTTTTCCGCTGCCTGATCTTCCACCACCATCGTTGAGTTGGGGCGTTCCAGCTTCTCTGTCTGTGCAGCGACAAACTTTTCCGACTCAAATGCTTCACTACAGCTTTCGCACAGGACAATCTCATCGATGAAGTTACTGCACATGCCACAAAGAGCACTGCTACAGCGGTTACATGCCGCTATTGCCTTCGCGTTGGGGTGATTGATGCAAGACTTTATATCTAACATGTACTTCGACCAGAGTAGAGGTTAAAGAGTAACTTCAATTAGCAATATCCAGATTGAACGCAGCTGCCGCCCTCGAGCCATTGTATCGGAGGGGTAATATTTTGCATCGCAAGGCTATAGCTGGTGCCAGCGAGAGGGGTTCCATCTAGTTGCCACAATATGTAGATGGTGCCAGATAGTACGCCTACAAAGTGCGTATCTACGCCCATCCACTGCCAGTCAGGAATGCCATTTATTCCAGATTGTAGATCAGTCAGCGCGGTGGAGAGCCCCCTGGAAACAGACAGTTCGATAGCGGTCTTATAGGGAGTAACTGCCAATATCGCCTCGGAGAAGCGAGCGCGGTCGCTGTACTGTTGATAGGCAGGAAGCGCAACCGATGCCAGTACGCCGATGATGGCGGTTACTAACATTAGTTCGAGCAGGGTGAAGCCTCGATTTCGTCTTGGATTCTGCATAGTAGTTAATTCATACAATCGATGGGCAAATTATATACGTCTAATGCTTTGTTTTATATGGGTTTATAGGGTCAAAATGGGTAGGTTGCAAGCAATAAGCGGGACAACGCCGCCCGAAGGGTAAAATTCGAACGGATACCACGAAGCAAGTGAGAATAAAAGCGAATGAAGTGGCAATGCCTAACAGTAGCCACCGGCAGTACAGGTGCCACCAGACACCCACTGAATGGGTGGAAGAAAACCCTGAGCCGCTAACGTATAGGTCACGCCATCGAGGCTTGTACCGTCCGCCCTCCAGGTAATGGTAATAACACCATCGGTGACAGAAATACCGTGTGTAGTGGCCGCGATAGCTTGAGCGGGGGGGAGACCTTTTGCGCTAGAATCGAGGTCCGTTAGAGCTGTAATACGACCCGCAGCAGCC
>NVSM01000073.1 GCA_002401225.1 bacterium | reverse complement strand
GTGGGTGCATCAAAATTCCTCCCAGATACAGCGGCTGGTTTCTGGCCTGTAGGCCTCAAAAAATTGCGTGGCTTCGGGTGCCGAAGCCCCAAATGGCACGTTCCGGTCAGACAGCGATATCACCACCCGCGCCGGGGTTAACGCATATTCCTGCAAATATGAAAGCACCAGCGTTTCACATAAATGATCCATGTCCGGGGCCGCGATATCATAGCTCACAGCCCCACCCTTACGCGAAATGTCCGGTGCAATGAACCGAAACCGCACCCAAATTCCTCCGGGCTGCTCGTCAATCAGCACTTCGCTCAGCGTGACGGGTTGCCCGGATGGCACCTGCATCTGCTGGGCCGTGACTGGCCCGGCCAGCGCACATGAAATGATCAAAGCCCGGATCACGGCGCGATTTCATCCTGTGTCGCGAATTCCGCGGGCGAGGTGATCTCAATCAGTTCCATATCATCGAATTTGAAGTCGAAGATGTTTTTTACTTCGGGGTTGAGCTTCATTGTGGGGAGGGGTTTGCACTCTCGCGAGAGTTGTTCGTCGACCTGAGGCAGGTGGTTGATGTAGATGTGGGCATCGGCGAGGGTGTGGATGAAGGAGCCGGGGCGGTAGTTGGTGACTTGGGCGATCATCATGGTGAGCAAGGCGTAGGAGGCGATGTTGAAGGGGACGCCGAGGAAGAGGTCGGCGGAGCGTTGGTAGAGTTGGCAGTTGAGGAAGTCTCGCCCGCCATCGGTGGCGCGTTGGACATTGAACTGGAACAAGCAATGGCAGGCTGGGAGTGCCATCTGATCAACCTCGGCGGGGTTCCATGCGGTGACGATGTGTCTGCGTGAGGTTGGGTTGGTTTTGATGCCTTCGATGAGGTTTGTTATTTGATCGATTGTTGAGCCGTCGGGTGATGTCCATGATCTCCATTGTGAGCCGTAGACTGGGCCGAGGTCGCCGTTTTCGTCTGCCCATTCGTCCCAGATGCGTACATTGTTTTCTTTGAGGTAGGCGATGTTTGTTTCGCCTTTGAGGAACCAGAGGAGTTCGTGGAAGATTGAACGGAGGTGGAGCTTTTTGGTGGTGATTGCGGGGAAGCCGGCTTGGGTGCCGTCTTTGATGAAAGCTTGGCGTGCGCCGGGAGCATCGTTGGAGAGGAAGTATCGGGATTGGTGCCCGAAGATGGAGATGGTGCCTACGCCTGTGCGGTCGTCGCAGGGTGTGCCTTCGGAGAGAATTCGTTTGAGTATATCTTGATATTGGATCATATGTATAGAGGATACACCGGATTGGATTTGGATGCGATGGGAGAATCGAGAATCGTTTAATCTGGGTATAAATAGTGGGCATAAAAAAAGCCTCATCGGAAGGATGAGGCTCTTGGTAAGTTTGATTTGAGTTAGGCTTTGATCGAGGTGACCTTTACGCCGGTGTAGCGTTGGCGATGGCCAGTTTTGCGTTGGTAGGTGCTCTTGGTGCGGAACTTATGGATGAAGATCTTGTCACCCTTGTGCATTGGGGTGGTGATTTCGAGGGTGACTGTTGCACCCTTCACATATGGGGCACCGAGGGTTGCGTCGCCGCCGATGGAGCCTACGACGAGGACCTTGTCGATGGTGATGGTATCGCCGATTTTGGCTTCACCTGATTGGTAGAGGTCGATCCACATGATGTCATTTTCGATGACTTTTCTTTGGCCGCCGGATTCTTCGATGATTGCGTATGTGTCTGCCATTTGATTGCTCCTGCTCTTTGTTGAGCATGTGCTCTGATCAGCTGCCGCGTGAGTTTGGGGCTGACTCGTTTTGAATCAGCTTGAGCCCTTCCCACGGCGGGGTCAAGATTGTAGGCGTGCGTTGCGCGTGAGTCGAGTGAAAAAGCGGATGATAGCGGGAGTTATAACGGATATATTTATCCGTTATTTGTCGCCGATTAAACCCTTTGAGTAGCCTTTTTGCCGGTTGGGCAATAAAATCTGATTAGTTTATCCCTATTTCTGGATGAAAGGATCAAAGATGGGAAATCATGTCGTCATTTTCGAAGCTCGGGGCGGATCAGACAAAGGCGAGTATGGGTATCGCAAGGATTCGATGCCGATTGTCAAGGCCTTGCTCAAACGCAACTGGACCGCCGAGATTGTGTTCTATGAAGATGAACATCGAGGAGAGATTTACAAGTACGCGGTCGAAAAAGCAACGGCGTATATCTCACGGATCAATCCAGGGAATCTCGAAGACGAGACCGGGTACTTCCAGATGTTGCGTGAGTTGGTGGCGCATGGAGTTGAGGGACTCCCGCATCCAGACGCGATGAGCGCGTACGGTGCGAAGAATGCGCTCACCAAACTCACGGACACGGCGCTCGTGCCGAATGACACTTATGCGTATTACGACTTTGAAGAGTTTAAGAGCGCGTTGCGGAAGAACATCCTCACGGGCGTGCGTGTGCTCAAGCAGAATCGTGGGTCGACGGGCGAGGGAATTTGGCGCGTTGAGCTTATGGGTGAACCCAAGATGAGCAAGGATGGGATGCTGTCGTTGAAGTCGATGGTGCGTTGTACAGAGGCGAAGGATAATCATGTTGAGGAGCGGCCGCTGGGAGAGTTTATTGATTTCTGTGCACAGTACCTGACTGGTAGCAGCGGGATGATTATTGATATGCCGTTCATGCCGAGGATTGTGGAGGGTGAGATTCGTGTGTTGATGCTTCGGCGTACGCCGGTGTATGTGGTGCACAAGAAACCAGCGCAGACCAAGGATGCGTTCTCAGCGACGCTGTACTCTGGTGCGGCGTACACCTATCAGAAGCCTGAGGAATGGCCTGAGCTTATGGATATGGTTGAAAAGAACCTCGACATGATCATCGAGAAGCTTGGCGGGTATTCGATCCCGTTGATTTGGTCTGCGGACTTTATGCTTGATGATGGGCCTGATGGCAAGGATACTTATGTGCTTGGCGAGATCAACGCTTCGTGCGTTGGGTTTACAACGCATCTTGAGTTGGCCGACCAGGTTGCCGACGAGGTGGTTGGGTTTATTGAAGCGGAAGATATTGTGAACAAGCGTTGGCCTGCGTATCGCGTGAAGTGAGGGCTGGGCGAGTTCAAAACAAATGAAGAGGGATCGGTGCTCGTTGAGACCGATCCCTCTTTTTTTATTGGTGAGTTATACTCGATGACCCTTTCGTTTCCGCCTGTTAGTTTCCGCCTGGTTCATTGTCAGAGTTGGCGATGGCGTCGAACTCTTCTTGGGTCAGGTATTGGGCTTCGTATGTTTCGCCGGCTGCGTAGATTTTGGCTGCGAATGCACGGAGGTGATTGCGGGTGCCTCGCATGAGTTCTTCGTAGGCATTGAGAAGGACGGGGTCTTGGACRTGTAAGACTGCGATCCGGAGATCGACGAGATCGAGTTCTTCGATCAGTGCGCCGACTTTGTAGGCATCGACCACGGAGTCTGCACCGAGATCGAGGAGGAAGAGATAGAGTTCTGCGAAGGCTGGGGTTGGGAAGACGCCGACGGTGTCGTCGACGATTGGATCGGTGAGACCGAAACGATCGAGCATGTTCTTCATGGCATCCATATGGACCTGCTCGGCGTTGGTGATGTTGAAGACCCCGGCGTTCCACTGCATGCCGAGAACGAAATACACATCGCGGGCCATTTTTTCTTCTTCACGCATGTGGATCAGATTCTGAACTGCGTGTGGGCTCAGTGGATAGATCACCTTTGGACCGATCGGATTCTTCTGGGTGCTGACTTGAGCTCGGCCTTGGATGTCCCCAACGGGTGCCATTGCGAGCGACACTCCAGCAAAGAGTGATGTTGCCAAAGAGAGTTGTACGAGTGTTCGATATGTCATTTCTGATTCCTTCCGTATCGAGCTTTGCACCTTCCTGCAAGAGTGCATAAAGCAAGATACCAGAATAACGCACCAAAAGGTCTTGTATTTCWAAGACTGATAAAAATATTGCTATACGAATTGTCTCTAAACAAACTGTATACATTGCACCAACTTGCATTTGTAGAATGAGCCGCAAGCCTGCTTTGGATTGTAAAAAAACACCCCTCCGCGAGTGCGAGAGAGGTGCCGGATGGTTTACTGTGCGTGATTGGTCAAAGTATGATTAGTTGTCGCATAGGCCGCAGTCTTTGTTGGCATTCTTACCTTGGCCCTGACCCATTCCTTTCCCTTGCCCTTGGCCTTTCCCCTTACCCATGCCCTTGCCTTGTCCGCCCATGCCTCGTTCCATTGGGGAAGCGGCGATGGAATCGAACTCTTCTTGGGTCAGGAACTCGGCTTCGTAGGTACCGCCGTYGGCTTGGATTTGTTTGGCGAAGGCTCGGAGGTGGTTGCGGGTTGCGCGTTCGAGGTTGGCGTAGACTTTGGTGAGGATTGGATCGCTCACTTGTTCGCCGGCGACACGCAGGTCTGAAAGATCAAGCTCTTCGATCTTTGCGCCGACCTTGAGTGCATCCAACAGCGACTCTGAACCGGCTTCAATAAGCTTATTATAGAGGTCGGTGAAGGCTTGGGTGGAATAGACGCCTCGGGCATCGGTGGTGATTGGGTCTTCCATGCCGAACCGGTCGAGCATTTTTTTCATGGCATTCATATGTTTTTGCTCGGCGTTGGTGATGTTGAAGACTTGCGCCCCCCACTTGTCGCCGAGGGCGGCGTAGACATCGCGGGCGAGCTTTTCTTCTTCTCGCATTTTGAGCAGTTCGGTTGCTGCGCTTGCGCTGAGTTCGATGACTGGGGTATCGAGGAGGCCAGTGGCGCATTCGCCGCCGCCGCATCCCCCACCGCAGCCGCCGCCTTTGCCTTGCCCACCTGGGCCCATTGCGATTGAGGTGCCTGCGAAGAGCATGACTGATGTTGCGAGGCCGATTTGTACGAGTGTGCGATATTTCATTTGAGGTTTCCTTTTCCGATGAGCGATTCACTTTCCTGCTGGGAGTGTTTCAGGCTCGCCACCTGCTCAACGCACCATATCATGCTGTATTGCACCGCAGATAAAAAACATACCTATACATCGTGTCTACAGCCACGACGATAACCCAAATCGGTTGGCTAGAATCAGTCATGATGCAAGACACACACGCAACCGATATCGTTGCACAAGACGCCGTCGCCATTACTGATGGTTCCATATTTGAATCGCCTGAGAATATCCTCGAAGGTGTTGCGACGCTTTGGAACACACATCTTTTTAGCCTCAACGACACGGCCATCACGGTATCCAAACTCGCGATCGCGTTATTGGTACTTTTGATCGGCGTGGCAGTTGCGAAGATAATTTCGAATCGGGTCGGGCAGAAGGTGCTGCCGAGGATGCAGGTGAATCAGGGGGCAGCGAACGCGCTCCAGTCGATTATGTATTACGCGATGCTGACGATGACGGTTCTGTTGTCACTCCAGATCGCGGAGGTGCCGTTGACGGCGTTGGCATTCTTCGGCGGGGCGATCGCGCTCGGGTTCGGATTCGGATCGCAGAATGTGATCAACAACTTTATCTCTGGATTGATCGTGCTCATCGAACGCCCGATCAGTGTTGGTGATCTTGTGACGATCAACGGGCAACAAGGATGCGTGGTCTCGGTCGGCGCTCGGGCGACGAAGCTTGAGTCATATATGGGCGTCACCTATATCGTGCCAAACTCGATTATTCTTGAGAACTCGGTGACGAACTGGAACATGCCTACGGCTTCGATCAAAACCGTCATCGGCGTGGGCGTCGCGTATGGATCTGATACCGCAAAGGTTCGCACATTGCTCGAAGGCGTGATGAACGGGCATGCGATGGTTTCGGAATCGTCAGAGAACACGATTATGTTTGTGAACTTTGGGGATTCATCTTTGGACTTTGAGATTCACTGCCGAATCAGCCCCAAGAGCGTGCAAGAAGCAAAGACCTTTGAGAGTGATATTCGGTTTACGATTGATGAAGAGTTCCGGAAGAATGGGATCCAGATTCCGTTCCCGCAGCGGGATGTTCATGTGAAGAGTGGGACTCTTTAAAAGCAGCAAAGCGGAAAAGCAGCAGAGCAGCAAATAAAAGGGAGGACTCTGGGTGCCCTTACTCGCCGTCTTCGGCGCAGTGAGGTCTTGCGTTTTCTTACGCCTCCCCCACGCTTGTGGGGGAGGTGGCATGCGCAGCATGACGGAG
>NVSM01000019.1 GCA_002401225.1 bacterium | reverse complement strand
ACAGCATATTCAAAACATTACACTATTTATTTACTGTTCAGAAAATGACACTATTGCGAAATGTGATATATTACAGTTTTAAACCGTTACTAAATCCACTTAACGCTTTGCCCACAAGCAAAATAGCTGTTTCAAAAAGCTCACCCGAGTTTTACGCCGTCTTCTTCGACGCCGACGGTTCGTTTGTCGCCGGCGCGGGTGATGAAGTGTTCGAGGTAGGCCTCGATGATGGGGCGTGTGCCTTCGAAGAGGGTTTGTTCGACTCGGCGGATTTGTTTTTCCATCCAGGCCCAATGCTCTTCTTTGAGATGATGAATTGGCAGGTCGCTGCCCCAAAGACGGACAGTATCGCCCTCGCTGTTTTTCATCTCGGTTGTGAGGCGTTCGATATCGTCGGCACTCCCGCCGAGATAGGAGAAGTAGGGCATGAGCATCAGGCTGTGCTGCTTGTCGGTCATGCTGCCACGCCCAGCGAGAAAATCGGTATAGTGGCAGATGAGTTGGGATGGATGCACAAGCTGCGATTCGTCTACGGCTTCGACGCTCGTGTTCTTCAACTGGAACTGAATCCAGAGCAAGGTATCGAAGTCGATAATCTTCCCATCGACTATTTTTAAAGTGTTAAACGCTTCGAGCGGCTTAAACTTCGTGCGGATCGCATCAGGCTTAAGAACCAACTCGAAGGTTGTGCCGAGCCCATGCTCTTTGCCGACACCAGAGCCTGAATAGGTGCGGATCGCGTGAAAATCTTTTCCTGTTTCGAGTGCTCGTTGATAGATAACTTCAAAGAAGTCTGGATCGAGCGCGAGCGCATCGAGATCATGGAGAATCAGATGAGAAGTCTTGCATCGGCCAATCGCCAAACTCCAACTCATCCATGCAAACACCCAACCCCAGTTGATCGCCTGCGCAACTCGCTTCTGCTTCGATGAATAAAACTGAACAACAAGATCCATCGGCAAATCAATCCCGTTGAGTACTTCAAGCACCTCAGGATCGAGATCTTCTTTCTCGCAATCAAACACAAGAACGAGTTCTTTACAGTTGGCTGCGTCTATTCGGCTCAAGAGCTGAACATTGGCGATTACCACATTGGTGATGCTTCGCATGCAGGCGATGGTGATCGTGTAGCCCGGCTCGCTTCCATTTTCTTGGGCACCTTCCCACGAAACAAGGTTGCGCAGCGATGTCCGCATCGGGATTCGCTTGATCACTTTGAGAAGAAACTTGATTCGTGTACGCATTAGGATTCCTTCGCTTTGCTGATCGCCCCCGCCAGAAGGAATGCGATTTCTAATGACTGTTGATAATTCAATCGCGGGTCACACAATGAGACATAGTTCTTGCTTAAATCTTCTTCGGTGATCCCGCTGCCGCCGCCGAGGCATTCGGTGACATCTTCGCCGGTGAGTTCGAAGTGAACACCACCCAAAGTTGTTCCGGCGTTGCTGTGGGCATCGACGGTCGATTCGAGTTCACTCAGAATGTCATCGAAGTTGCGTGTTTTGATACCTGATGATGTTGTTGTGCCGTTTCCGTGCATTGGATCGACCATCCAGAGGACTGTTCGCCCTTCGCTCTTCACCTTCTCCAACAACGGCGGCAGGTTCTGAGCAACCTTGCCGGCCCCCATGCGTGCGATCAGCACGAGTTTTCCAGCGGTGTCTGTTGGGTTGAGCGCGTCGATCAGCTGGATCAGTTCATCAGGCTGCATTGTTGGCCCAACTTTTACACCAACCGGATTGACGATGCCTTTGAAGAACTCGATGTGCGGGCCATCAAGCTGACGGTTGCGTTCGCCGATCCAAGGCAGGTGTGTCGTGAGATCGTAAAACCCTGTTCGGCGAGGCACCTGGCGAGTTTGTGCCTGTTCGTAGAAAAGATTTAAACCTTCGTGGGAAGTATAAAAATCAACTCGTGATGAATCTTCAACGGTTTGTTCGCCAAGGTTTTGCATGAAGGCTAAGCCGTCGGCAAGGGTGCGCGACATCTGTTCATACTGTGCTCGGCGCTGGGTCGAGACGGTTGCGTTGTTGAAGAACGAGAGATCCCAATATTCAGGATGATGTAAATCTGCGAACCCACCATCGAGCAACGAGCGAATAAAGTTGAGCGTGAGTGCTGCGTGCTTGTAGCCTTCGACCATGAGAAACGGATCGGGGGTGCGAGCATCTTTGTTGAAATCGATCTGATTCACAAGATCCCCGAAGTAGCTCGGGAGTGTGCAAGATTGACCATCAATCTCTTTGGTCTCTGTCGGCGACGATCTTGGCTTGGCGTATTGGCCTGCGAATCGGCCCACACGAGTGACCGGCATGCGCAGGCCATGAATAAGAACGAGCGACATCTGCAAGAGGATCTTGAGCTTGTTGGCGATCGGTGCGGATGAACATTCCGCAAGCATCTCCGCGCAGTCGCCCCCTTGGAGGATAAATCGCTTGCCCGCTTGTGCGAGTGCGATCTCATTACGGAGCTTCTCGATCTCACCCGAAGTGACCAAAGGCGGCAGCTGGGCAAGACGATCACGCGCCGAGCAAAGCAAAGCAGCGTCCGGATAAGAAAATGGCTTCTCCATCGGGCACGCGGACCATGATGATGGGGTCCAGCCGACGGGGGTTGTATCGAAATGGTGTGGTTGTTGATCTGTCATCTTGTGAGGCAGGAAGAGGCGGGGATTATCTGGACGCTCTGGATGAAAATTGCGCCCAGAGCGTATTGAAATCGACGATCGGAGAGAGAATCAATGCGTCATTCCCGCGAATCGTGATAGAGTGAGGGTATGGCAAAACATTGCACCAACGATACGAACAAAGAAGAAATCGGCCAAACAGTGTCGCTTCCTGTGCTTGATTCCAAACATTCCCAAACAGGGATGAAATCAAAGTCGGGTGCGCCGATGATGGGACGCACACGGATGGGGCGTTGGCGGGCGATCGTGCTTACCCTTGTCAACCTGCTGATGATCGCTCATCTCATCCAATGGGCCATCGCGGGCACGACCATCGCACCGATTGAGCCCAGCGAAGCGATGGAAACCCTCGAGGTTGGGGTGATCAACGCGGGTGCAATTTTGTTCTTGCTCACCTTCTTATCGACGCTTATTTTCGGACGCTTCTTCTGTGGTTGGCTCTGCCATATGGTCGCACTCCAAGATCTGTGTGCTTATATGATGAATCGGATCGGGATTCGTCCCAAGCCCTTCCGTTCACGATTGCTGATCTACTTCCCCTTCGCCCTCGGGATGTACATGTTCGTCTGGCCAACCTTTAAAAGGGTCGCCCTTGCGCCGCTTCTCAAGAGCGCGTCTGTTGATTGGCCAATTTGGCTTAAGCCTGTGGAATCGATCAGTCAATACTCGACCGAGCTGATCGTCGATGACTTCTGGGCGACGATGCCGCCTTGGTATATCGCGGTGGTGTTCTTGTTCATCTGTGGATTCGCAGCGGTGTACTTTCTTGGAGCCAAAGGCTTCTGCACCTATGGCTGTCCATACGCCGCGTTCTTTAAGCCTATGGATAAAGTCGCCCCGATGCGGATTCGTGTCGATGACAGCTGCGAGCAGTGCGGCTACTGCACCAGCGCCTGCACATCCAATGTTCGCGTCTCCGAAGAGGTCCGCGACTTTGGGATGGTCGTCGATGCCGGATGTATGAAAACACTCGACTGTATCAGCGCATGCCCCAACGATGCTCTATCGCTTGGGTTTGGTAAACCAGCCTTTGGTGCCAAGCCAAGATCGCCAGAGACCTATACACAGGCACAAGCCAAGAAGGCCCGCCGATATGACATGACGATGGGCGAAGAGATCTTTGCGAGCGTGTTGTTTTTGTGGTTCTTCTTCGCAACCCGAGGCTTGCTCGACGCGGTCCCCATGCTCATGGCGGGTGGACTCGCAGCGATCGGCGTGATGATCGTGATGACCAGCATCAAGCTCTTCAGAGAACAAAATGCCCGGCTATACACGAATCAGCTCAAATCAAAGGGCAAACTCACCGTCAAAGGGTATCTATTTATAGTCGTCGCCCTGGGATTCATTCTCGGCAGCCTGTGGTCTGGCCAAGCCAAAGCGATGCGCTGGCGGGCKGATGTGTTGTACGCAAGTTCCGATATCCCAACRAGYGTGYTGATGCGYCCWGAGTTTCAGCCTTCACAAGCCCAACGCAAACGCGCCCAATCGGCAGCCTGGGCGTATCAACGGGGCGATTCAATCGAAAATGGTGGGATGGGCTGGGAACTGAGCGCAGAACACCGCTTGCGCTTGTCATACTTCTTGAGCATTCTGGGTCGAAATGGCGAAGCATACACCCAGCTCGAACGCGTGATCGAAAAGGGGCAGCCTACCGATCAGTTGATTATTCAAGCCGGGCAGCTATTGACGATCTCCATCGACGCAAACCCACCAGAAGGCATCAGCCGAGGCGATCTCGAAACCCTCAAGCGTACGCAGCTGCTCGAAATGTATCAACATGCTTTGTCGATCCATCCCCAGCTCCATGCGATTCGGACCGAGCTTGCACGCAGTGCCTTCTCTGTAGGCGATCTTGAAAAAGCAGAAGCACTCTGGGCGATTCATGACTTTGACGAAGACCCATCGTTTTACTTGGCCCACGCTGGATATACCGGGTTCGCCAATAACATGATCGAAACGCAAGAGCTCTATGCCAAAACTGCCGAGCTTGCGCTGACACTTGATCATCCTGCGGGGATGCTCATTGATATCGGGCGTGCAGCCATCGCGTTTCGACTCAAAGATGTCGCCCTTGATATGGCCCAACAAGCGGTTGATCATGAGAGCGCAACCGCGTTAACCTGGTTGGCAGCCGGCGAACTGGCCAATGCGTCTGGGCTTGGAGAACTGGGCACCGAACGGGCAGAAAAGGCGTTGACCATGCCAGGCATCGATCGCCCAATGGTTCAAGCCCGCGCAGCTGGCGTGCTCGCCAAGCCCGGAAATACCAATAAGGCACGAAAACTACTCGCAGACGCTGCCTCACGGGCGCGCGATCCGTTCGAAATCGTCTACATCGCCCAAGGTATGGCCCGCGCAGGCCTTTCACTTGGTGATCAGCAGATGCTCGATCAAGGCATGGCCTTCTTCGAACAGGTGACAAAGGACTACCCAGATTTATATATCATCGGGCATGACTACTCGTCAATGCTCTTCTCGGTTGGTAATCCCGAAGCTGCGCTTACAGAAATGCTCCGTGTTGCCCAGCTCGATTCGACGAATCCGGTCTTAGCGATGCGTGTGGCCGATATTCATCGCGCGATGGGCAACGAAGATAAGGTGACCCAATGGCTCGAAGAGTATGAGAATCGCAAGTTGATGATTCAAGATTGATTGCGAATCACAGCATCTCATTGTTGGTTGTGATTTGAAACGAATACGCGTGTTGTCGCATGTTGTCGCATTGAAAACACGCGTGTAATTGCGCGAACTTTGCGCACATCATACAACCTGCCCCCATCTTGCAAGATTTGGACTGAAATTGAAGGTCCATTCTTGATATTCAACCCACACTGAGTCGATCACGATTAAACGCACCCTATCGGTAGGGTGTGCCGTGTGTTGCCAATGTCGGCGGCACTCATCAAATCGGTCCAGATCCGTTCCWGATCTATACAAMGGRCCCAACWCAATACACCGCCCGATTYYYATTGGGCACACGGAGACCAATCATGGCCACTCGAACAAAGAAACATCCTGCGAAGAAAACCGCAAAACGCACCACGACCCGTAAGCCAGCCAAAAAAACGGCTGCAAGGAAGACCACTGCGAAAAAGGCACCTGCGAAGAGGAAAACCACCGCTCGCAAGACCGCAGCGAAGAAAACAACTGCACGCAAGCCAGCTGCAAAGAAAACAGCAACCAAGAAACCAGTAGCTCGCAAGACCACTGCGAAAAAAACCACTGCTCGTAAGACTGTTGCAAAGAAGAGCCCGGCTCGTAAGACCGTCGCCAAAANGACCGTCCGCAAGCCAGCAGCAAAGAAAACCGTAGCTCGTAAGCCAGCWGCGAAAAAAACTGCAACCAAGAAGCCAGTTGCTCGCAAGACCACCGCGAGAAAAACAACCGCTCGTAAAACTGTCGCCAAGAAGAGCCCAGCTCGTAAGACAGCACGCAAGACTGTTGCCAAGAAGACCACAACTCGCAAGCCAGCAGCACGCAAGTCAACTGCAAAGAAGACTGCACGCAAACCAGTTGCTCGTAAGACAACAGCTCGCAAGACCACTGCGAAAAAGACAACTGCTCGCAAGTCAGTCGCTGGACGCATCACGCGTAAGCCAGCTGCTCGCAAGACGACCTCGCGTCGCCGTGCTGCATAACTAACGAGAAGTTTCTCTTTCTAAAACTGCAAAAACCACGAGAACGCCGACTGTCAACAGGTCGGCGTTTTCTCTGCGCTCACTCGGCAGATTCGGTAACCACCACCGTCTGCGGATGGAACGCACTAAACGAGTAGTAGAACGACTGGACCGTTTGCACACCCTTCGGCGCGTTCACAACCTGTACGCCCGCATCGGTTGAGACCGCGATCACATTGCCGAGTTCGGTCTCGACAACAAACCGCTCGCCAATTTCTGATGCAGGAACAAAGAAGCTTTGTTCGCCTGCTTTGATCCCGAGCCCGAGTGTTTTCTTKGGRAGCKCATCGCCAAAGYYSYYGATGGGCACCATRATRTAGTYTTNGWTCNTCRAAGTAGYKTTGGTATGGGTTGCCGTCGTATGGGCGTTCGTGCCCGGTGTTGGTGTTGAGGACCTTTCCTGATGGGTGTTCTGTTTGGAACTGCGACCACGGGATAATCTTTACCGGAAGCAGCTCGAGCGCGGTGCCGACCAATGGTCCTGAAACCGCTTTGAGCCCAAGCTGCGACCARAGYCCTTTGTRYTGRCGATCGTACATCAGCACATTCGAGTTATAGAGCGCACCGGAAACACCAAACTCAAGAACCTCTTCATAGGCATCTTCGAGCGGATCGGTTGGTGTAATCAACACGGTTCGGCGGACGAGCGTAACCGAATCGCACAATGGGCAATAGGTCGCAGCGACTGGATCGCCTCCAACAACCAAGTTAGCAACCTCGTGGAAGTTGAGGATCTTGATCGGTACCGCGACGGATTCATCGCCGATCGTCACATCAATGATCCGATCGTCGGGCTGATAACCAAACNCATYYRYKATGKKYARWRGWRYANGAKCRRKYAWCGATGGGATCGCATCGCGAGGCAACAGCGTATGAATCTCCCCACGCGGAATAGTCAGCCCATCGAGATCGTATTCGGACGCAAGATCGACCGAGCCTGGGCGGTTGATCTGCTGAAACGGTTGCTTCTCTTTGGTGGATTCAGGGCCTTGGGTTTTGATCGCAGCGTCTATAGAGGATACGCCCAAAGCGATCGAGCCTGCGATCGCGGTGATGGTGAGAATTGATCGGGTTCGCGTGTTCATTTCATGCCTTTCAATGGCGGGTGTGTGCTGATGATGTCCGAATAACCATCGCTCTTTGGTGTGTACAAAGGTTATCACTCGGCCCATCCAGACTATTCCATTCAAATGGTTTCGAAACACTTCAACACCGTGCTATTGCCTTGCGTACAAACGAGTTGCGTGTATATTTCACTTGTCCTCGCTTGATGCCCACTGGCACAAATCAAGCTTGAACATCAAATAGAAACACCGCTTTGGAAACAAGGCGTAAAAGGAGAGAAGATATGAAGAACACAATCGCAATCGCATTTGTATGTGCAGCTACCTCAGGCATCGCCATGGCAGACACTGTTGATGTCCGATACACCGGCGTTGCTGGTGGTTCGAGTGCATCACACCTTCGTGTCGAAGGCGGCACCTACTACGCTGGTCACATGAACCACGAGTTCACCAGCGGGAGCCGAGTTGGCGAGACATTCGCTACCTTCTGTATCGACTTCGCAGAACATGCCAATACCAGCGGTGCAACCTACCAAATCATCGATATCGCTGACGCACCAATGCCTGGTACACCATATGGCCAAGCAATCGCAGATCGCATCAACGCTGTTGTTGCCAACGCCGCAGCACTAGGATGGATCGATAGCCGACTCCAGGCTGATACCGAGCAGACAGACTACACCGCCAAGATGGGTGCAATCCAAGCTGCTGTTTGGGAAGCATTCGGCAGTAACATCGAAATCAATGACTCCCGTACATACAACTCATTGGCCAACTACTACAACATCTTGACCGATGTCCAAACATTCGACAGCTCACTGCGTCTTCAAGGCCTCAAGGCAATCGTCGCAGGCGGTCAGCAAGATATGCTCTATGTTGTACCACTTCCACCAGCCGCATTCGCTGGTCTCGGATTGCTCGGCGGGATCGCAGGTGTTCGCACCATCCGCCGTCGGAAGTAAGCCAAGAAACACAATCTCATCCTTTTCAAAACACCCCAGGAATACCTGGGGTGTTTTGCCAGTATTTGAACACTCATGTAAAACCCCTATATTACCAGCCTATTTCGCGAGTAGCCAAGAAGTCTATCTAAACCATTGCTCCATAAGCACTAGAATATCTCGTGTTTTTTCCCTAGTACAACCGGAATTGTTTGACTTACCCACATAATCGGTTAAATTAGATACACAAGACATGGACGATGTCGACTTGATTCGTATAAGCCAAACCAACTCACCACGAGAGTTGGAGGGATTTGGTGGGTTAGATTATTGATCCTTGTTTAAAAAGAAGAGGGCTGCCATAATGGGCATTTCAAAGAAAACTATCGCTATTTCGTTGTTGACCATCGCTGCGGGCGCATCATTTGCAAGTGCTCAAGGCAACGCCAACAACCTCAACACCTTTGCACTCGATCTGCATAACAACACTGTTGTTGTCCAGCAAGCGATTGCACCAAATACTGACCGTACAAGCAACCAGATCTTGGACTTGTCCGAGAACACCATGACCGGGAACTCCATGTTCCCTGCTGGTATCCAGTTCTTGATCCCAGCAAGTGGCCCACAAGAAGGCGGTTTCAATCCTTCAGCCAGCACCATCTCGCACAACCAATACGGTTCAGTGGGGATCACCAAGGCTGACGCTGTGACCAAGCCTGATGTCCTCTTCATCGTGCCTTTGCCACCAGCTGCTTTCGCTGGTCTTGGCTTGCTCTGCGGAATCGCAGGCGTTCGCCATCTCAAATCACGCCGATAACCTTTATCAAGCAGATCATCTTCAAACACCCGGTATACGCCGGGTGTTTTTTATGGTATTCAGGATTCACTGGTCGTTTGTAAACACATATACCTGATCACCTTACAAGCCACGACACCTGGTCCTATAACTGATGTTTTCTGTAATTTCACAGCTATCCCCCCCTTATTTCAGTGTTTCCACTTGGAATCATGGGTAGATTTGCCTATTCTGGACACCAGCATGAGCGACAACCGTTCGTGCATTCGTTTATCTCTAAAGACTTAAGAGGGTAAAGTTATGATTCAGTTTTCAAAGATGGCGATGATCGCCACCGTAGCTGGTCTTTGTGTTTCTGCGACCGCAGGCACCATCGACCTGGACTACACCGGCATCGTCGGCGGCACAGGCGCAGGACACGCTCGCATTGATGCGACAACCTACTTGGCCGGGCACATGAACCACACCATCACCAGCGGCTCACGCACGGGTGAATCGTTCAATACTTTCTGTATTGAACTCGGTGAGTACGCAGCCAACGGCAGTGCAACCTACGACATCATCGATCTCGCAGATGCACCAAACCCTGGCGCATACTACGGCCAGGCTCGTGCAGATGCAGTGAGCGCAATCGTCGCCAACGCATACGCAATGGGTTGGATCGATTCTCAGCTTCAAGCAACTGACTCTGGCGCTTCGGATTACCTCGCCAAGATGGGCGCGATCCAGGCAGCGATCTGGGAAGCTCTCGGCAGCACCTTCGATGTCAATAGCTCATCGACCACCGCTGCTGTTCGTACCCAGTACAACGCATTGACCAACATCAGCTCATTCGACGGCAACCGTCGCATGATCGGCCTTCGTGCTGCTGTAGCAGCTGGCCAGCAGGACATGCTCTTCATCGTGCCACTTCCAACTGGTGCCCTCGCTGGTTTGACTTTGCTCGGCGGCATCGCTGGTGTACGCACTGTTCGCCGTCGTCGCTAAGACTGGCTGGTAAACAATCTATCATATGAAAACACCCCGTAATCTTGCGGGGTGTTTTTTTAGTCACCTGATTTTGGTGATGCCGATTTGAGAATCTCTTGGTAGGACTCGCCTTCGACGAACTGATTATTGATTTCTAAGAATCGGCCTTCAAAGCATGCGGTRCAGTTGSCSAGRCAATCYTTGCTCGGGATKYCWCGSGCGATGAGATCYTGCCGCTCTGCGAGGTTGCGCGGGTTATTGATGCAGAAGCGGATTGGTGGCTTGGGTTGGGCAGGTTGATCCATTGCGCTATTCCCAACGCGTGATGAATGTGGTGAGTGAACCAAGAATTACGACGAGCTCTTGCCCTTGAGCTGTGAGCGTGTATTCAACCCTTGGTGGAACTTCAGCAAACGCCTGTCTTTCTACGAGCCCGAAAGATTCGAGTTTCTTGAGACGATCGGTGAGAACCTTGGATGTCAAACCTGGCAACTCTCGCTGTAATACTGAGGGTCGATTTTGGCCAGCGTTTAATCCGTTGACAATCGCGATCGTCCATTTGCACTTGAGCACATCGGTCATGCGATGGAATGACTCAGTGAGTTCATAGCCTGAACGATTCTCTTCGAGTTTTTGTTCTGAAATATCACTCATGCGTACTCGATTCTGGATCATCAATGATGGTATCCACTTTGTGCCTAAGGCACTTGAGTCTTCATCGGAAATAGGTGTGCCTGGTGTGTGGATTATATACGCATCGTGGATGTCCCACGYCAATAGGAGACTCAAATGCACAAGCCAAAAACAAACTCATTGCACTCAGTTTCGCTGAGCCTTGCAGCCATCGCGTTGATGTCTGCGTGTGCCAGCACGCAAGCGATCGATTCGCCAGAGCAACATCAGCCACCAACGATTCAAGGATACACCATCGGAACTCATGCCGTGGCGAAAGCGCCGATCACACTCGCTGAGCTTGAAGAACTCAAAGGCTCGTTGTTGATGACCGATGAGGATATCAAGTATCTCCGTATGTCGCACGATGTGCTTGAGCCTCATGTTGATGAACTCGTCGGCGTGTGGTACGGGTTTGTGGGTTCGACGCCTCATTTGCTCAAGTACTTTTCAAATGAAGCCGGTGAGCCGGACATGGAATATCTCGGGCGGGTGCGAGCACGCTTTGTGGTTTGGGTTCTTGATACGGCCAAGGCGAACTATGACCAAGACTGGCTTGATTATCAGTTCGAAATCGGTCGTCGGCATCACCGTGTAGGCAAGAATAAGACTGATGACGCCAACGCCGTTGACCACATTCATTTTCGCCATCTCAGCGCACTCACTATCCCAGTGACCACCACGCTCAAGCCTTTCCTTGAACGCGGCGATCACACTGCCGAAGAAGTCGACAAGATGCACGCGGCTTGGGTTAAGAGTGTGCTGATGCAGACGATCTTGTGGAGCTACCCGTATGTTGGGGAAGACGATTTCTGATCATGAATGAGTGATCAAGCCGCGCTCTATATCCCCTCGTCACGCATTTGTGCGCGTGGCGGGGGGTTTTTCATCATCTCGCGAGTTCGCGGTCGCGGCGGGATTGGAGATGTGGGGGGAGAGTGGTCATTGCTGATGCTCACTTAAAATACGGTTTATATTTCTCGGCCAACGCTCGGGATTCGTCGCCCTCAGAGGTAAGTGCCATGAGAATAAACAGATCACGCTCTGTGGCTGTTTTATCATCACGACGGGATTCAAGAGCATCACGAAGAGTCAGAACCGTTTGTGTTTGTTCAATTTGTTTTCTTTGCCATGATCCAAGTTCCCGCCGGGGGTTTGCTTCTGCGAATTCCACCATGGAAATATGGTCTGGCCAACCATCTGTTGTTGGTTTAAATCTTGATTCTTGTCGATAGAGACCGAGGTTGTCACGCAATGACATCACTTTCCAGAGTAGCCCAGCTCGATATTCCTCTTCGCTTAGCTCCTCGTCGTGCTTTGCCAAATACTCTTTGGCAGCATATTCGTATGCTAAATCATTGTGATCGAGCAACCAGCAAACTTGAACAAGCATTTCTGTTTCACGCTTCTCTTTCCAGAGTTCGCCCATCAGTTTGGTTCGAAGTTCAACATCCTCTTGGTCGGCATCTACTGCGGCATAGGCAGATTCTACAGGAGTCATCCCTGAACCTACTGCTTTAATCCACTCAATCATGCTCTTGCGTGACTCTTCTCTCGCAGGCACTAATCCTGATCGGCGTGATCGAATCTCTTTTTGTTGAAAATAGAATACCGTAGGAAGCGATGAAATTTCAAGAGTTGAATAAAACGCTGGATCTGATTCACCGTCCATATATACGACCGAAAGTTTTTTATCCTTGAGATACTGAGCAAACTCCGGATCATTCCAAATTGATTTCTCCCAAGATTCCGCGTCAAATGCATTTTTGTATACACCCGCCCCGACGATCACAAGAAAGCTTCGGCCAGATTTTCGAAGCCGACTCGCGAATATCTCATTCACTGTTTCGCCTGACAAACAAGCCAAATCAGGAACTTCACCTGCAATGACGAGTGGCGAAGAAATACAAGACACGATCAAACAAAGGAATATACGAATCATCGAGAACCTCCGGTACGATTATATCGAAATTCTACTTGGCTTACATTCTCGCCTCTGGGTTTTCGCGATGGGTCTTGAACCATTCGATCGTTCGCTTCATCCCCTCTTCAAACCCGACCTTCGCTTCCCAGCCCATCAGCTCTTTTGCTCGGCTCACATCGAGGCATCGCCGGGGTTGGCCGTCGGGTTTGGTGGGGTCCCATTTGATTTTGTCAGCGATGGTGTCCTCGGTGGCAAACCCGGTGAGCTTGGCGATCATGTTGACCAAGTCTTTGATCGTGATCTCCATGTTGGTGCCCAGGTTGATCGGGGTTGGGTCGTCGAGCTTTTCGGCGGCCGTTAGTAGACCATCGGCGCAGTCGTCGACATAGAGGAACTCGCGGCTCGCACTGCCGGTGCCCCAGACGGGGAGGAAGTCGTCGCCGCGATCGAGGGCTTCGACGCATTTACGGATCAGTGCTGGAATCACATGCGATGAATCGAGATTGAAGTTATCCCATGGGCCGTAGAGGTTCACTGGGAGGACGAACGAGGACTTCATGCCGTACTGGTTTTTGTACGCATCGAGCATTTGCCATGCAGCCTTCTTGGCGATGCCGTAGGGTGCGTTGGTGGATTCGGGATAGCCGTCCCAGAGGTTTTCTTCTTTGAACGGGATCGGGGTGAGGTTCGGATAGGCACAAATGGTTCCGGTCTGGATGAACTTGCCGTCGCGTTCGATTAAGCCATCGACGCGTGCTTGTTCGATGAGGTGCAGGGCCATCGCCATGTTGGCGTAGAAGTATCGCCCTGGGTTTTTCATGTTCGCACCGATGCCTCCGACCTCTGCGGCGAGGTGAATGATCATCGTGGCTTTGTCGGAGCCGAAGCAATCGTTGTAGAGACTCACGCATGCGTCTTTTTCGGTCAGGTCGTAGTTGGCCGAGCGGGGGATGAAGATTTGGTTGTCATCTACGCCGCGAGCGTGGAGTCCTTCGACGATGTGTCGCCCGAGGAATCCTGAGCCGCCGGTGATGATGATGCGTTGGTTTGACCAGTTGACTGACATGTATAAATCCTCTCTCCGGAGTGTTCTTGTGAGCAGGATGATAGAGCCGATACAATGGCTTGTGCGTATTTCGATCAGAAGGACACGATGACCAAGGCATGACCAAAGCATGACCAATGAACGATCCCATCAATCCCGCAGTTTCGTCGGCTGGCTCCGCCGACGGGCTTTTCCTAAACTTGCCAAGCTGTGCGCATTTATTGGGCTGATGATCCTTGGGCTTTGGATCACCGGGCGGGTGTTGACAGATCAGTATTCGTGNTCGCAGTATATCTGGTGGGTGCCTGCGCTCTGGATGCTCGGAAGCGCGTGGGTGTGTCTGTTTGTGTCATTCGTGTTCGCCAAGTTCTCGCGTCGGCTCGGGGGGATTTTCTTAAGACCGATCCTGCTCGTCGCGTGTCTTGGTTCGAGCATCTATTTGTTCTTTGGCGTGTGGCACATGCACCGTATTGTGTTGCCGTACCAACAACCCAATGGTTCAATACGGATCGGACACTGGAACCACGCTGGACAACAGATCTCAAACCAAGGCTGGGAACAATCACTTCTCGATCAAGGCGTAGACATTGTTCTCATCTCAAACGCCCGTTGGGGCCAAGAGCGACAGATGATTCTCAACAACTTTGCGCCATATGCCCCAGAAGAAAAAGAACGATGGATCAACTATTCATATAAAATCCAAGGCGACCCTTCGCATTTCTGGGTTCAAGATAACGCGATTATCGCATCACGATATCCCATGATCCGAACCGGAATCGTGAGCTTTGGTTCCGCAAAGCGGCAACAGTTGCTGAATCATTCAAGTTCAAATCTGGGATGGATCATGTTTGTCGAGTTCAACCTTGCTCCCATCGCAAGCAAAGATCAAAGCACCCCTCCACCAGACCCCATCCCGTTTGTTGTATGGCTGGTTGATCTCCCATCAGATCCATACAATGCACGGCAAGAAAGCATGCAAAAAACAAGAGACGCGATCGATTCATGGAACGGCACAGGATGGAAAATGGGGCGACATGTCTGGGAGCAAAACAACGCTTCTGAAGACTTGTTCCCTGCGCCCGATCTGATCATCGGCGACTTCAATACCATCCGAGGATCAGACTCTATCCATCATCTCGCACCCAACATGACAGATGCATTTGACGCTGTTGGATTCGGGCGAGGACGCTCGTGGGTCCCACACACAAAGAGTAGGCTGATGAACCTTGGCTTCCTTTTTGCAGATTGGCACATTGACTTGTCGTTCGTAAATGCAGGCTGGAAAGCAACCCGATACAAAATACAAGAAATAGATCAAAGCGGGCATGCGGAGCACCGGATGCAGATACTTGATTTGATCGAGAAAACGCCCGAATAACTGTTTGAAATAAACCGATGATCTGGTACGCTTATCGAGCCAGCGGCCGCTGTTGGGCCGCTTATCCAAGAAGAGGGAAAAAGAATGAAGAATCTGATCACAACCGCTGCGATTGCATTATGTGTCTGTGCCCCAGCCCCACACTTGCTTGCTGAGGACGACACCAGCCGAGGTGTCACACTCAACAATAATGGCACTTTTAGCTATCAAGGATACCTCGAAGAGAATGGCCAACCCGCCAATGGGAACTTCTCGTTTCAGTTTATCGCCTACGAGCAACCGTTTGGAGACGATTGGATATCTGATTATTTCTACACATCCCCTCTGGTTCCCGTTGTTGACGGGCTATTCGTCGTTGAAGTGCAGATGGGTGGATCTCCCGAAACCGCGATCGAGTTCTGGCAAACTGTTGGCGATATGGAAATGTACTTTGGAATCGGCGTTGGCCCAAACGAAGGCGGGCCGTACGAGATCTTTGGCGAGCGGACCAAGCTTGGCTGGAGCGCACGCGCACAACACAGTGGAGCAAGCGAAATCTCGTATTCGCTTCGATTCCCGTACATTGATACGCATGTTAATAATTTTGCAGATCCTGAAACCATGATGAGCTTGCACAACGAATTTGGCGGGACCGCGCTTGAGTTGTCATCGGGTGTTATTACCAACAACGCCACACTTCTGGTGACTGGAGCTTCACCTTTGCTTGACGGTTTCATTGATACAGGCCTTGTTCATATCAATGATTCGGCGAGAGCATTTGGTCTCTTTGCAATCGCCGATCAGTTCCCTGTGGTTGCAGTGATTAACTCTGCATTATCAAGCAACCGAGCTGCGGTTTTGGGGCAAGTCCTTTCCACGGCCAACCCAAACATCGTCGCTGTGCGAGCAATAAACAGTGCCTCTGGTAATAATGCCGCTCTTGGCACAGGAGACTACGCCGGCGACTTCAGCGGCGATGTTCTTGCCCGGACCGACCTGCGTGTGCAAGGCGAACCAACGCGCGACTACGCATTCAATAGCCCATCGCCGATCGGGCCTTTGGCGTATGGGTCTGTGGCTTTGGCGGGGAATCTGAACTCTGGGACAGCGAATATTTCAGTTTCTTGGGATGCTGGAGGCTCGCAATATATTGTGAGCGTTATGGGTGAATCAATGAACTTCTCTACACACATTGTTTCTATCACGGTTGTTGATACTGCCGAGCCTCGCGTCGCAACATTCACTGCCTCGGGGGGCAATCTGTTGGTCAAGATTTGGGATATTAACTCGGGAAATATCGCGGTCCAAGACAACTTCTCAATCGTCATCTTCGACCCAACCGCAACCACAATCAACCGCCTCGCCGCACCCAACGGCATGGACGAAGATAAGTACACCGAGAAAACCGGTGTCCAACTCATCCAAACCGAGCCACGCAACGAACCTGTTGAGCCATTCGAGAACTACGGCCCAGGCGTAACAGGCGATTGATTCTTCATCTCGGGTGCCCTGCTTTGACTCGAAGAGCAAAGCAGGTCTTCTGGATTCAACTCGTTCCTGCTTTGCCCTTCGGGTCAAAGCAGGGCACCCCAAGCACACAAAAAAAACAAAGCCCCGACCGTTTGGCCGGGGCTTTTTTATCTGTGCTCTTTAAATCGTTTTACTGATCGTGTCCGGTGAACTCAGGCATCTTGTGCCCGGCATCCTTAAGGGTCTTCTCGCGTGAAGCCATCTCAAGGTCATGCTCGACCATCATCGCGGCGAGCTCTTCGACGGTTGTTTCTGGAACCCATCCGAGTTTCTCTTTGGCTTTGGACGCATCACCGAGCAACAGGTCTACTTCCGCAGGGCGGAGATAGCGTGGATCGAACTCGACATGGTCGTCAAAGTTCAACCCGGCAGCATTGAATGACATCTCGGCGAACTCACGCACCGAAATCGTCTTGCCCGTCGCGACCACATAATCGTCCGCGGTATCTTGCTGGAGCATCATCCACATCATCTTAACATAGTCGCCCGCAAAGCCCCAGTCGCGTTTGGAATCGAGATTGCCCAAGAACACCTTGTCCTGCAATCCGAGCTTGATGCGGCCGACGGCGCGGGTGATCTTGCGTGTCACAAATGTTTCGCCGCGCCGTGGTGATTCGTGATTAAAGAGGATGCCGCACGATGCGTGCATGCCATAGGATTCGCGATAGTTGACTGTTGCCCAGTGTGCCATCACTTTGGCACATGAGTATGGCGAGCGAGGCCAGAACGGTGTGGTCTCGGTCTGAGGCACCTCGAGCACCTTGCCATACATCTCCGATGACGACGCTTGGTAGTAACGAACCTCTTGACCAGATTTTTCTTGGAAGTCACGGATCGATTCGAGCAAGCGAAGCGCACCCATGCCGACGGTGTCCGCGGTATAGATCGGCATGTCGAACGACACGCGGACATGTGATTGGGCACCGAGGTTGTACACCTCGTGAGGCTTGACCGTATCAATGATCTTGTTGATGTTGTTGGCGTCGCAGAGATCGCCATAGTGGAGCTTGAGCTTCGCGCCATCGAGATGTGGATCCTGGTAGATCTCATCAAGGCGTTCGGTGTTGAACGATGATGCTCGGCGGATCATGCCGTGAACTTCGTAGCCTTTGGCGAGAAGGAACTCGGCGAGGTATGAGCCATCTTGGCCGGTGATTCCTGTGATCAGTGCGCGTTTGGTTTCGCTCATGGTTGGGTCTTCCGCTTGGGGGGTTGGTCTCGTCCGAGACGGTTATATCAATGCGTATCTCTTGGTTGAGTCGTATTGTTGGAACATCGGCTCACAAAGCCACTCGATTGACTGAGAATTGCGATTGAATCGGATCCTTTGTACGCAATTTACACATGCAGGATCGGAAATATTCGCCAGATTCCGTTCAATTCAAGGATGTGATGCCTGTTGAATCTGGGTCTCAACTGGCTGGGCACTGAGCAGAGACCCAACAGTCAACAGACCGAGCATCATGGCCAACGCGATCGAGCCGAGCAAGATWCGGCGGGTGTATTGAGTGATCGCTGAAGATCGAGTAATGATCAACACCATCATGATCAAAAGCATGGGTTCGTGATACCGCTGCCAACTGGCATGGTTCGCGCTCTGGGCGAGTGTGAAAGCAACAAAGGCACCGATCCAAATCCACGCATCGCGCCGATTGGCGAGATTAAGCCAGACGACCAAGGCGATCGAGCCAACGATTGAGCCGAGTATAAAAATAGGCGATCGATCGGCGATCGTGGGGAGCTTGGCGATCAGCTGCCACCACCCGCCATACCGACCCGCATCGTATGAATACGAAGATGCAGGTACAGCACCAAGCACACAGCCGACACACGCTGCGAAGAGAATCCATGCCCACTGATGCTTCCATGTTTCTTTAAGTCGAGGCCAAAGCATCGGGAAGAAGAACATGCTCAAGATCGAGAGCTGGGTCAATATAAACCCAGGCGTTGCTGTGTTTGGGCCTTGGTGCATATCTTGAAATATCGGAGGCACCAACCCGCCCCACATCGCCATAAACCACACTAATGCAGTACATGCTGGGATAGTGCAGGCAAGTGCGATGAAGGTTCGCCCGGTACGCTCGACACATGACGAGAACAAGTTACGCAGCGTAGGTGTAGTGGTTGACGAACCAAGCCATGCGCTGAGCCAAATGATGCTTGCAGCCCAGATATGAATCTGCCTCATCCAGATGAGTGCGAAAAGGAGAACACCTGAGAGTGCCCAAGTTTTCCATGTCGGATTTGGTTTGAGCGAAAGTAGGAGAATCGCAAGCACGCCGAGCCAGCCGGCATTGTCAGGCAAAAGCCAGATGCCCGGATAGAGGACATACATCGACATAAGCATCGGAAGCATCAACACAACCGCTGCTTTGCCGAACTTGGCTGCGACTGTCCATGTTAATACCATAAAAAACACAAGTGTCCAAACACTCGCGACAAGTTGGGTGCCCATGTGCCCGACCCCTGCTTTGACGACAGGCGAAAGGACGAGGTGATAGCCGGGCGTCGTTGCTGATTCATAATCTGAAAGATCAGGGCTAGGCAGCTGATCCGCAAACTGCTGGATCACAAGCCAATGAAARTTGAGATCATCCGCTGCTCCTCGTCCAGAAAGATTCCCAGAGAGGATGACCGACCAACTCAACACAAGAAAGAGAAGCGAGACCATTACTGTCGCCCAGATCTGGGTCTTGGTGTGTATCGACGGGTTCTCTGTATCAGAAAGCTTGTGCATCGCAGACCATATCGGCTCGATGGGCACTGGGTTGATGGTTTGGTGTACAATGTTGGTCTTCTGTACCGGATTTGTGCGAACTCTTGAGCCGATCGGGGCGTTATGTCGATGGATTCAGAGCAACCATGAGTACAACACCAACCACAACACCCCCATCCAATAATGAACCTGATACTGATTCACCATCTGGTGGCTTGGTTTCGGGGATGATTCGCCTTGCACGCCCGCACCAATGGACCAAAGGCATCTTTGTGCTTATTGGCCCACTGTTTGCCATCGCTGACGGCAAGCTTCAAGACATGGACCGCACCGAACTTGCGATGGCTGTGGGACTTACATTTCTCGGGTTCTGCCTCGCAGCTTCAGGTTGCTATGTGTTCAATGATCTGGCAGATGTCGAACGAGACCGGGCTCACCCACGCAAAAAACGACGCCCACTCGCCTGTGGACAGGTTCCTGTCGGGATGGCGAAGGTCTTTGGTATTTGCTTGCTCTTCGTGAGTTTATTTAGTGTAATGGGGGTACCCGCAGAACTCAGATTCTGGGTTTTGGGGCTGATCGTCCTCTATATCATCAATGTGATGGCCTATTCGTCAGGACTCAAGCACATTGTGATTGTCGATGTACTCTCGCTTTCGTCTGGTTTTGTACTTCGAGTGCTTGGCGGCTGTGCTGCGGTGGGGGTTGCCCCATCGACCTGGCTGCTCAATGCGACATTATTTTTAAGTATGTTTTTAGCCTTCGGCAAACGACTCGGCGAACGACGCCATCTGGGCTCTGAAGAAGACGCAACCGCGGTGCGCGATGTCCAACAGCACTACTCCGATCAAATGCTCCGCATGTTTGTAGTGGTGACAGGCGTTGCAACTCTTTTGACCTACACGAGTTATGTGCGAAGCCAAGAAGCCCAATACATGTACACCTTTGCGACTAGACAAGGCAGTCTAGATGGTGGATTTGGGATGAACTTGCTCTGGATCACCGTCGCTCCCGCGACTTTGGCCCTCTTACGAACGATCACCTTGCTCATGCGTGGGCGATTTGACGATCCGACAGAGCTGGCACTCAAAGACAACATGGTTCGGCTCACCGGGCTAGTTTTCGTGGCTTCAACGGTGATTGTGATCTGGATTCAGACGAATCCTGCCTGAATTCCGGGATTTCTTGAATCTTTTTGCTCTTGGTATGGTAATTCTTGCGTATCAACTCGGCGCACATTCTGCGCTCCAGTTGTTCGGGATATCGATGCCGACGCTCGTCGTCGTCGATAGAAACCGAGTCGAATGGTACCCGATCTTGCGGTATCCCACGCCCCTCATGACGCGTATGCGGGTCGTGGTGTGTTTATCAAWGGCAGCTGATTCCAGCATGCCCAAATAGTGTGACCCTAATAATGGAGTTTTGTGAAATGAAAAGGGATCAATCAAAACGCTTATCAGTGAACTTGCTGACAAGCATCGTCGGTGCCATGGTGGGCATCTCGGCATTGGCAACGGGCTCTGCGATCGCGCAGAGCAACGCCTACAACGAACCATCTCATAATGCAACTCCAGAAGAAAGCATTGACTTTGCAGCACTCGCTGCGATGGCTGGACGAAGCGGCGGCGGAGCATCATCAGGCGCATCAAAGGACGGGCTCAAATCTTGGAAGGATGTCTCAAAGGACTTCACCAAAGTGGTTTCGACCGCAGATGGCAACTCGTTCTACAACTTATACATCAATAAGAAAACCAATCAAGTTCTGGCAGAACTCCCACGAGGATACGAAAGCCAGAACCACTTCTTTGCGATGACCGTCGCGGGCGGCGAGATCTTTGCCGGTCTGCAATCTGGTGATCTCTACACCAAGTGGAGAAGAATCGGAAACCGCATGGTGTTGATCCAGCCTCAGATTGCTGTGCGATCGACGGGCGATCAGGAATCGAAGGACTCGGTTGAGACTGTGTTCACCGATCGCGTGCTGCTCGATGTTGCGGTCCTCGCAATGGGCCCAAGCGGCCAGCCTGTGATTGACATGGATGATTTGCTTGTTGGCAAAGCCACAACCTTCTTCCGCGGCTCAGCCAGAGGGCTYCARAAAAACCTGACGGTTGTTGATTCGATCAAGGCATTCCCGAAGAACATCGAAATCGAGTTTGAAGGCCCAGTGGCCGGCGGCACGATSAARAARTTCCATTAYTCRATCTCRMAYATCMAAGGSTCAMRSGGGTTYAARCCYCGYATGGCYGACMRMCGVGTTGGATACTTTGTCACRACYTATACCGAYYTKGGYAAGTATGAYGCGAAGGAAAARAACCGACGSATGATCAACCGYTGGCACATTGAAAAGGCTGAYMMGAGCCTNGMCNYTSAGCCCGCCKAARGAACCSATCGTGTACTACATCGAGCACACCGTGCCGATCCGRTAYCGTCGMTGGGTACGCCAGGGCGTTGAGAGCTGGAACGATGCATATCGCGAAATCGGTATCGAGGGCGCAATCCAGGTTCAATACCAAGACAAAGCCACCGGCGTCAACATGGATAAAGACCCAGAAGATGTACGCTACAACTTCATCCGTTGGATCTCCAACGATGTTGCGACCGCGATCGGTCCTTCACGGGTCAACCCGATGACCGGACAGATTCTTGATGCGGATGTTGTGCTGACCGATGGTTGGGCACGCGTGTTTACCTACCGGTGGGAGGATCTCCTTGGATCGCTCGCAACCGAAGGCTATGCACCTGCAACACTTGATTGGCTCGAAGAAAACCCAAGCTGGGACCCGCGTCTTCGTTTGGCTTCGCCTCAACAACGCGAGCAGATCTTGATCGAACGCCAGGCACGCAAGCTTGCGAATCATGATCGCGCGATGAACGCTGCCGTGATGAGCGCAGACGGATTCATTCCCGGTGCGAACATGATCGGCAACGATGAGTTCGACGGCTTGTACGGGCGAGCATCACAAGTTTCAGGCATGTGCATGGCGGCAACGGGCAAAATGCTCGACTTGGCCAACATGCGGATGTACCTGAACATGGTGGACATGTTCGCAATAAATACCGAAGCTGCGGATGTTTCTGTTGCAGCGAACACTGTGGGCGATGAGCCTGAGATTGATCCTGAAACATTGGAAATGATCCGCAAGCAGCTCGAAGAAAACCCAGGGCTACGGGCGATGATTCCGCCTGAGTATCTCGCGATGCTTGAAGAAGCTGACGAGCCAGAAACTGATGAAGATGCWGAKSMYGWKYRTSYMKRWSMWGRMGAWKGCGAAKRSKRMGAMKRYGAYRAAGGYGAAGMYRMGCCWAAGAARGMYGATGTYCAGATGATCGACGGCGTRCCAGAATGGTTCGTCGGCCCGATGCTYGCKGAACTCGTYGCGCACGAAGTGGGTCACACCCTSGGCTTGCGTCACAACTTCAARGGCTCGAGYTCRTACTCGCTCGAYACCATCAACTCSGAAGAGATGAAGGATRTCAAGCCTTGGTCGTCRTCSGTSATGGAYTACAACGGCATCAATATCCGCATGGAAGGYTCGGGCACTATTCAGGGGAACTATTCCTCTGATGGCATCGGCCCGTATGACTTCTGGGCGATCGAGTATGGATATGGCACCGGCGATCTCGACAAGGTTTTGTCGCGCGTGTCAGAGCCTGAACTTGCGTTTGGTACGGACGAAGACACCTTCGGCCCAGACCCTCGCGCTCGTCGCTATGACCTCTCGGAAGAGCCTCTCGATTATGCGAACTCCCAGATGGAACTTGTCCGCACGATCCGTGCAGGCTTGATCGAGAACTTCGTCGAAGATGGCGAATCGTGGGCACTCGCTCGCCGAGGATACCTGATCTCGCTAAGCACCCAAATGCAGAGCCTATCGATGATGGGTAACTGGGTTGGATCGGCGTATATCTATCGTGACAAGAAGGGTGACCCGGGCAACCGTGCTCCGATCGAGATTGTGCCCGCAGAGCGCCAGCGCGCTGCGATGCAGTTCGTGATCGAAAATGCGTTCTATGACGATGCCTATGGCATTACCCCTGAGTTGCTCACCCATACCACAGTTGATAAGTGGTGGGATGACTTCCGCACTGTCTTTGCAGACGCAGCCATGCCGATCCATGATCGTGTGATGGGGATGCAAGCATCGGCATTGACCATGTTGCTCAACCCACAGACTGTCCAGCGTGTGTATGACTATGAGTTGTTTGTTCCTGCCGATCAAGACGCATTGACCCTTGCAGAGCTGATGGAAACCGTCACGGAATCTATCTGGACCGAGCTTGGCGAGAAGCCAACGCAGAAGTTTACAACGCGTACGCCGATGATCTCATCGCTTCGCCGAAACCTTCAGCAGGAGCATCTGAGCCGATTGGTCCACATGGCGTTTACGACGCGTGGGTTCAACTCCTCAGCCAAGCCTGTCCGAATGCTCTCGATGATGCATCTTCGCTCAATCAAGAAGCATGCAGACGAGGCCCTCGAATGGGGCGACAAAATCGACACCTACACCATGGCCCATCTCCAAGAGATCTCCATGCGTGTTGGCAAGGTTCTTGATGCGAACTATGTCTACTCACGATGATCATGACAATCACCTGATTGGGTGATCGATCTGAAACTTTCAGCGGGCAATCCAAATGGGTTGCCCGTTTTTTCATGCCTGTGTATATTCCCAACACAGATCGGCACGATATAGAGGATGATGAATAAGCAAGAACCAATAACCAAAGCACCGAAGAAACGATCGAAGATCATCACTGTTCTTGCGTGGCTGATTGTTGTCTGTCTTGTACCTGCTTGTTGCGCCTGGATCATTGGTCGGCGGGTGTACTGGTTTGACCTCATCGCTTCGCAGCAGATGTTGATCAGTTGGATCGCTTTGATCTTCATGGTTCTTGTTTTGATGAGCCGACGCTGGATCGCGGGGGTGGTATGCCTTGCACTTGTGTGCGTTTCGTTTTCGCCTGTGTTGGTGTCACGGGAATGGACGCTTGCTCGTGTCAATCTTCGAGAGAAGCCAGATGGTGCGATTCGTATTGTCTCGTGCAATATGAATCCCGAAAACGAATCTTGGGAAAAAGACTTGAGCCTTCTACTCTCGCTCGATGCTGATGTCGTTGTGCTTATCGAGGTGCATCCAGAACTGAGCCGATCAATTCGCAATCGACAGCATTTGGATTCCTCTCCATACGCACGATGGGCACATCGCGCCTGGGTGAAAGAGGAGACAACACCATGCTTTATTTTAAGCCAATGGCCAATGAACACAATAGGAACTACTCAAGACCCTGAGTTCGCACAGGATTTACTCTACACTCGCATTTATCACCCAAACGGGGAGTTCGTTGTTGGCCTTGCACACCCGTACTCACCAAGAACTCAGCAACATTGGACACGAGGGAACCAGGTTGTTCAAGCACATGGTGATGCAATCGCTCAACTCCAAAGCAACCTATTGATCCCGATTATACTCTGCACCGATCTCAACGCTGGGCCTGCTCAGCAACGAGCCAAAACTCTTCGTGCAGCAGGCTTGCGCATGAGCAAGCCAGTCTTGTATGGGGGAGGGAGCTATCCAGCGAACTCGTCTATCCCTGAACCTTTGCAAATCCAGCTTGATGATGTTTGGGCAACTGCGAGCATCTCTCCAATCGCATGGACAATGCTTGAACTCTCTGGGAGTGACCACAAGGCTGTTGTTGTGGATTTCAAACTCACTGAGTAACATGGCTTACGATGCTCGGCGAAGGATACCCATGATGCGTTTTCGTTCAGACGCTTCAAGCACTATCGCGTAGCTACATATGGCGTATACCGCTACAAAAACACCTAATGACCCGAGCATCCAAGTCCAATCGATCGACTGGCCACGCTCAGAGGTGAGTTCTCCAACAATTCCGAGATCGTTGAGCGAGTTATTGATCGCTAAGAATCCAATCGCACACGCGATGGCTATCCCGGTCGAAAGTAACGGACGCCCAAGAGAAAATAAGAGCGACGATGGTTTGATATGGAGACATCGCCCCGCAATGATCGGCAACCCAAACAAATGGACAACCACGAGTACGATTGCGTACATTGCTGGTGGAGCATAGATAATGAGCGAGTCAGGAAGAGTCAGCATCAGAATAATGGAAGCAACAGGAGCAAAGATTCCGCCTGCAAAGACCCATGGCGCATAAGCCTTCACATAGCCCGCCCCATACATGATGAGCAGCCAAGTATCTGAAATTGCACGAGCAACAAGCGCGATCGACAGAATACGAGACATGTATACCGCAGTAGGCATCACTGCGCCGTAGTCTTTGAGCGATCTCCCAACCCAAATATCAAAGATTGGCCAACCATACACAATGACTATTGCTGCTGCGGGTATCGCAATCATTGCTGTGAGCTTCGTTTGGATGCTGATTAGACGCTGGAGTTGTTTTCGAGATTCTTCTGAATCATCCCCGGATGCCATTCGTGCACTGACTGCATCAGATCCGAACTGTACGCCAGTAGTACACATACGAATATAGGCGACAAAGCGGAACCCGATTCCCCATGCAGCGTTTGCGATTGTTCCGAAGAACAAATTAAGTAGCAGCGGGGGTATCTGCTCGTGAAGATTTACTGCAATCTGCACGCCGGTGTTCCAAGAAAATGTTGAGAGCACCTGAGAACGAGCATCTTTATCACTACCAGAAATCCGAAACTTCAGTCGAGGGTCGCCTTTGATCATCACCGCTGCTGCGATGATCATCCCAAGCGTGGACAACCCCCCCCATACCATTCCGTGAAGTGCTAACCCAAAGGCCGGGTCATCTATTGCGATGACATACCCGAGAATAAGCACCGACAGAATATTGCTCGATCGCACACAAATATACCAAATATTGTATCTAATAAATCTCTCTTTCACGAGATACATATTGAGTATCGGGGCAAGGATTGTCATCGCTGCGATGTATACCCCTTGCCCTACAACGAACCACCTCGCGGGATTGACAAACTCGTCTGGGAGTTGAAAAAGAGGAATCAGTGCGAAGACAATGCCAAAGCTGAAAATCGTGAGCACGGTGCAAACAAGTGTAATGAGACAGATTGTGGCGTAGCTTTTTTGAAAAGAATCATCATCTTTGTGGTATGCTTGTCCAAGTTCACGAACGAGTGACATTTGGATTATCTGAAGAAAGATTCCTGCTAACCCAATATTCGCACCGAGAAGCGAGATTAATCCGAACGATTCATCACCAAGCCACCGAAGAGTCAACGGCACAACAGCAATCCCAAGCGAAAGCGTAATCAACAGTCGAGTATAATTCGATAGTATTCGGACGAATCCTTTTTTCACTTCAACACTCATGAAGCAGGTCTTTCTGGAACACTAATGAACTCGCCTCTTGAGAATAGACTGTTTACCCATGTACCACCAGACATCGGATATAACTGAACGGATGAGCCGTACTGGATTGCTATGCGTCGGGTTGCTTGATTTAAAACCCGCTGAAGAACTGAGTTGATGTTCATCGATGATTCTCCAAAGCTTTGTGCACACTATTGAGCTGTTAATAATTCTGCGAATAATCCGAGTCGTCATCAACTGAACGCTCATCATCGTCATACTCGTAGTAGGAACTCTCATAGGCTGACTCATCCCATTCATCATCTTCACCTGACGAAAGCATTGAGGAATTTGGACTGACCATCTGGTGAAGGCGAGCAACAATTTGCATCGCAATCCAACTCCCAACAAGATAGAGGACTGTTTTACCGAAGAAATTGCCCAGTTCACCACGAGGGATTGCGATAATTTGCCCCAACGCCACTCCCATCGGTAGTACAACAAATGGATTCAGGCTATGCCTACTGAGCAGCCCATCGATGAATCGAAAGAAAACCGCGAGTATCAGCGTATACAGCGGCAAAGCGATATAAGGATTGTCGTTTGCACAATGCCCGATTAACCCTGGCCCAATATTCCATCCCTTTGGCCTGCCCGCATCATTAATTTCGCTCACAGAAGTGAGCGCTAAGGCATTCGGTTTTTCTCGCCACATTTTTCTTGGGATCGGTAACACAAAGAATAACTTCAGAGAATGAAGAGTGTCGTATTCAAAGCGATCTGGCCTTGTGTCGAGAAAATACATACTGTACAAGGCAGAACTCTGCCCCGAAAACAAATCTGTCGTCCCCTGCAAAATATCCGCTTCGGCAAGAACTTTCACTCGATCTATAGGTGACGAAATTTCGATTCCATAGTTAAATCTTGTAGATGTGTAGGCAGCCAGAAAAAACACGCCGCAAACAGAAATGATGCTGAATCTAAAAATGAGTTTTCTAAACGATATGTATCGCCACGAGCTGTAATACGCACCCCAAATAAATGCGAGTACGATCCCAAGCATATCCCTTCGTCCAAAGGAATCGGCAAACAAGATCCCAAGTCCACCCAGCACCACAACCGCTGCAATAAACATCGGAATAGGATTGTACAATCGAGGCACCCATGCCCATGCCGCCAATCCAGTTGCGAGTGCAAAGAAGGACGCACCCAACTCAATACTATAAATACCCACATACGGAAGACGCGACAGCCCTAATCGAAAAACGGCTCCAAGCACTAAAAATGTAAGCGAAAGCGTACAGAGCTTGGGCCATGTCACATGAACCGATCGCATTTTCGTCTTAAAAACAAGCGTGTTGGCAATAAACCCAGAACGATAGATCCACATAAAACCTGCTGTAAACAGTAAAAGCATAAAAGTAAACTTTGCTCCAGGAACTACTCGATCTGAAAACATGTACGGATCAGTAAGAGCTGGCGCCAATAAAGCGATGATTCCAGATGTAAACTGAAACACAAACAACCCCATGAGGAATAAATTTCTTACGGATAACAGTCCGGGCGACTGTTTCGAGGCGTCACGAATGACGACCGAGATCGTGACGACCATCGCGATGAATATGATTGCTGAGAGTACTGCATACATTGTGAACTATCTCGGTGTGTCTGACATTATCGGCTTGTCTCGCTTGAGCCATGAACGAAGAAGGGTCAGCTTATCATTTGGTGGAATATTTTTTGTATAGCTCAATTGTCTGCTTCGCGACAATCGGCCAAGTAAATCGTTCCCGAATCAGGTTCATCCCATTGCTGCCTTGTATGGCGAGTTCGCCTTGAGTAGCCTCAAGTGTTTTTCGAAGCCCATTCGCGACACTCTCGACACTTAGCTCTGTCTCAATTCCAGCATTCACTTCCGTGACTTCCGGATAGTGGCACGCTTTGGTTACGACGACAGGCACGCCGAGCGCCAAAGACTCCGTTATCGCAATTGAGAAACCTTCTTGTCGTGAGGGAAGACAAAAACATGTCGAATCGATCAACGCTTCTAGTTTACCCTCTCCATAAATCGGACCCGTGACGAGCACTCGATCTGACAAACCAGCGCTCGCTATTCGTTGTTCAAAGTCTGCTTGAGCTCCACCATCAGGGCCGGCAACAACAAGCATCGCTTCAGGAAACTCACCGGCAACTGCTGAAAATGCCTCCGCAAGAAAATCAAGCCCCTTTTTGTAGTGCAGCCGACTCAAAAAGAATATGTATGGCTTATCTCCAATCTCAGGATGATTTGCACGAAACACTCCCTTCTCGGGAGGAGGTTCAAACTCTTCAATAAAAATTCCATTTGGAATTGTCTCGAGCGCCGAACCAAAGTTGTGAACCTTGACAAAATCAATTTCATCTTTGTTCAAGCAATGAATAAATCGACACCCAACAAGTGCTGCTCGATAACCCAGCTTCAACGCAATCGCCTTTTTCATTCGGCTTTGTGTCATACACCAAGGGTCAAGCATTCCGTGGAGGCAAATCGTATAAGGAACCTGATGCTTTGAGCAAGCTTGACTCATTTTTCGAATAGTCGTATCCCAGACATTGTGCCCATGAACAAAGTCCATTTGTGGGCAGAGTTCGTTAAGCATTTTCTTTGCGTTTGAGCCTGTGAAAGATTCTGCTCTTGTCATTGGTTCAATCGTATGAAACTGAATCAACTCACGCCCCGGCAAACCATCCAAAGAGTTTTCTATCGCTTCTTCACGACCTGGAGCTCTGTAAGTTAAAAGATGAACTTCGTGTCCAAGAGAGGCTTGAGCTGCTGCCAATCGTGTTGCAACGACCGGGGGCCCACCGTTCGCTGGATCAATCGAAGAAATGACATGAAGAATTTTCATAACTCAACCTTATTCATCGGTTTACCAAAATCTTCATCCCGCCACTGGTTGCGTGGTTTTTTAAACGCAAGACTGGTCTGCGTTTTGATCTCTCGTGCAATAAGACTCCCCGTTTCTAGATATGGTGTCAGAGTTGATTTCATGATTTATCCTGCTGGGAACTTGCACATTCACCACGATCCGCAGCTTGGAGCTCTGGGTGTTTCAGCTCGCGTACTTTCAACACGATCATGTACTCGTACATCGCTTGAAGCCGACAGTATGTCCATCCGGATCGTCCATCGAGAAATCCGCGGCCGATGACATACATAAACAAGAACTTGAACAGTGGCCTCAAGGGCATGCGGAACGAAACATTTTTGAGTTCAAGCCGACGCGTGTTGCGATCGCCCGAAACCAAGTTTCCCCATCGGATTGGATGCTCCTTAAAAGCAAGCATTGTCTCAATCGATTCCAAACCGGAATAACGATTGTGGCGATCAATCCACTCGCCAACACCTTTTGAAAAATTGTAGTGAAGAAAATGTTCTTTGAGATACCCAACTTCGCCGCTAATCACTGGTGTCGGATGTTCGAGCCGTTCAAATCGAATGTGTGGTGGCTGGAAGAATCGCATAATATTCCCCGGAGGCATTGCATACTTGATCCATTTGCCTCTGAAGAAGTTTTTTCGCCCACAATAATACGCGATCGGCGAGTTCTCACGCGTGAGTTCCCCAGCCTCCCAACGAGCTTCAATTGATTCAATCTCAGCATGAAGTTCGGGGGTCATCCGTTCATCCGCATCGAGATAAAACACCCACCTGTACTTAAAATCGATTTCTTCCATCGCCCAGTTTTGGTGATCGCCTCGGCCGTTAAACTCATGCTCAAACCATCGGCACCCAAAGTCCGTAGCTATTTTTTGAGTCTCGTCATTGGAAAAAGAATCCAAAACCACGATGTCATCAAAACCATCGAGTGATTCGAGTAACCCCGGCAAGTTATCTTGCTCGTTGAGTGTTTGAATAAAAATGGAAATCCCCATGCTGCTCCCTTTTAAGCACGCCCTAGATTTTGATGAAGTATAGACATGCTGCAAAATATTTAACTACGACGGTCGTTGCCGATCATTTATCTTCTTTGCAGGCGTGCCTGCGTATATTGACCAAGGTTCAAGATCAGAAAACACGCTCGACCTTGCCCCAACAACAACCCCTTGAGAAATCGTCACGCCTGGGCCAACAAAGCAGTCCGCAGCGATCCAAACTTGCGATCCAATTGAAATTGGCTTTGGTTGTAACGGAAAATTGGTCTTATTAAAATCATGAGTTGCTCCACACAAATAAGAGTACTGGCTCACCGTGGTGTGTGCCCCGATGGATATTTGATTCACACAATAACAATCCACATCATCAGCAAGCGTTGCATAATCACCCATCGACAAGTTCCAAGGTGCCCAAATCTTTGCTTTGGGATAGACCCTTGCCTTTGTCGATACATCGGCTCCAAAGAGACGCAACAAAAACACACGCCATCGATGCATCAGCCGTGGACTCATACCAAAGAGTGTTTTCTGAACAATACCCCACACAACGCGCATAAAGCGATTGTTAAAACTCAACGGGCTCGGAGCTTTCGAGATATCAACCTCAAACTGTTCACTCATACCTTGAGTCCTTTATAAGGACGGTCTCGACGAGATGTCGCGGGGTGTCCGATAGCGATGGTCCAAGGTTCAAGCGGACCAATGACTGTTGATCGCGCACCAATGAGCACGCCGTTGGGAATTTTTTGACCTCCAAGCACAACTGATTCTGTAGCAACCCAAATATCTTCACCAAAGATAAGTTCCGCAGGCTCTTCGGGTTGGTGTGGATCGTTTCCTTTCCATCGAGCACTCGACACAAAGCAGTATTGACTAATAACCGTACGAGCACCAATCAGAATCGGAGCGTGTGCCCAGATTACAGCTCCCTCACCGATCAGGCTTTTGCGTTCCATCGTTAGATTCCAAGGCGCCGAAACATCAACGCCGCCGCGAATGCGCGAGGTTGGATCAAGCTTTGCACCAAAGAGCTGAAGCGCAACCCTTCGGGTTCGATAGGCCGGGCTTGGTATTAATCGGAAGAGTGTGCACGAAAACAAGCTCCATAGGAACGATCGCATAGTGTGCGGAGAAGTGTAAAATGGGGTGCACAACGATTGCATTAGTCTTGGTCACCATGCTGCTCTTGCGTATGGGTGTACAGCTTCGCTGGATTCCCTTGATAACAAGTCCCTGGCTCCGAGTTTGAATACATTGCACTCCGAGGCATCAAAGCTGTGCGTGGCGCAAGGACCACATTGGGAGCGACAAAGCAGCCCGCCCCAAGCACACAACCCTCTCCGATCGTGATTGGTTCACGGATCAAAGTAAATGCTGGATCTGTAAAATCGTGCGTCCCGGCACACAAGTGTGACATCGGCCCGATCTCAGCACCTTTTCTGATATGTATTTCTCCAAGAGCATACAGAATCGCCCGCTCATGAACCAACACACCGTCTTCAAGTGTTAGATGCCAAGGGATGATGATTTTCGCAGATGGATGAATCCGCACACCCGTACCAATCTTTGCTCCAAAGAAACGGAGCAACGATGAACGAAAACCCCAAGCCCATACCGGCGAAGGTTTCCAGAGTAAGAACTCACAGATTCCCCATATCGCCCGGACGAGCAATGCTTTTTTCGACCACGGAGATCGACGAGGCGGCTCAGCTGACGAATGATCAGGAGCTTCTTGTTGGGTTGATATCTGATCTGATTGACTCATAGCGTCCAATAACTCACGAGGGGAAAATAACTCTACACACACTACTATCGGCACAGCCCAAAGATCGGTCAATTCGAAATGCCGATCCAGAATACGAAAATGCAGATATATTGGCTCAATCAACCAATCAACCCCTCTCCACAAACGCTTGACCCAATACTATTGGTTTTGCTTGACCACCAATCTCAATGAACCGATCACCAAATGACGAATAACAACCGCGTGGAACCTGATCATTATCCCTGCAAGAGCAATGAGTAACCCCAATATGGACCAGCATAAAACCCGCGTTGTCATCCTGAATCAGTATTATGAGCCCGATGTCGCCTCCACAGGGCATTTGCTTCACGAGCTCGCTGTAGAACTTGTTGAACTCGGATTTGAAGTCGAAGTCCTCACAGGACGACCAAGCTATGGCCCTCCAGACACTTGGCAGGACTGCCCGCTCAAAGAAACCGTTGATGGTGTCAAAGTACATCGTTTAAAAGTCGCCCGCTTTGATAAAAACTTCCTCCCGGGCAGGGCGTACAACTACCTCACATTTGCTGTGCCGTTAATTCTATCTGTTCTCTTCCGCTCGCGCAAGGACACTGTGTATCTCTACACCACAAGCCCTCCGTTCCTCGGAGCTGTAGGCTGGTTTGTGTCACTCTTCCGAAATCACCACTACGCAACTATCCTACATGATGCCCATCCCCAACTTGGAGTATGGATTGGGATCTTCAAAAAAAACTCACTCGTTGACCGTGTTTGGATGATGATCAACCGACGGATGTACAAAAGAAGCATCGAAGCGATTGTCCTTTGCAGCGCAGCCAAGCGGCTGGTAACCGAGACCTATCCTATAGATTCCGATCATATCCATGTCATCCCCAACTGGGCCGACGGCGAGCAGCTCTTCCCGATTGCAAAGGCTGATTCTCAAATCGCTCAAGCAAATGGCTTTGTTGAAGATTTCGTTTTGCTCTATTCAGGCAATATGGGGTTGTACTACGACTTTGATACCGTACTCGACGCTGCAAAGCTGCTCGTAGACGAACCGTTCAAACTCGTTCTTGTTGGTGGCGGAGGCAAACGCCCTCAAATCGAAGAACACATCAAAGATCATAACATGACCAATGTCGTTATGCTCCCTTATCAGCCGTTTGACAAGCTCAATGATTCATTCAACGCGTGCGATGCTTCTTTGGTCACTATTGCCAAAGGCATCGAAGGCATTAGCTTCCCGAGCAAGCTATATACTTCGCTCGCAGTTGGAAAAGTTATCGTCGCACTTTCTGAAGACTGGTCTGAACTCCGTCAAATTGTTGAAGACAACGACTGTGGTATCTGGTCGCCGCTCGGAGATGCTCAAGGCCTAGCTGATCAACTCCGTGTATTGATCCACGATAAAGCAAAGACACAAACCATGAGCACAAACGCCAGAACACTCTTTGACAAGGGTTATACACGCAAAGCATGTGCCGCCAAGTATGCGGAAGTACTCAAACTCGCTGATCCATACTACAGCAAAGAAGAAACTTCACAACGAAGAACTGAACTCGCCCAGCAACTTCTCGGCGGTGCCGCTGTTGTTAATGAATCTGGTGGAGATGAACAATGAGCGGGCTCGCAGATCGAAAACTCAAGCTCGTCTWTGTTACCGAAGATGATCCGTTGTATGTCATCCGGTTCTTCGAGGTGTTCTTTGATGAATACCCRMMAGACCAGATYGAAATYATCGGCGTWTCYGTCCAAGAAGCATTCCAYGAACCAAARTGGAAAACCGCCAAACGRATTTTTAACTTCTATGGGCCGATCGATTTCTTCAAACTTCTCGCTCGCTACTTCAAAGTGAAACTCCGAGGCGACTCGATCGTCAAACTGGCACAAGCCAAAGGCTTACCAATCCTCAAGTGCGGCTCGGTCAACGACCTGGACTATATCGCCAAGCTCGAAGCGCTTGAACCAGACATTGTTGCATCGGTCGCTGCCCCTGAGATTTTCAAGAAGGGAATCCTTGGCGTTCCAGCACTCGGATGCATCAATATCCATTCAGGACGCCTGCCGATCTATCGTGGGATGATGCCTAACTTCTGGCAACTCCTCCATGGCGAAAAGCACGCGGTCGTCACAGTGCATGAAATGGTCCCCAAACTCGATGCGGGCGATATCCTCGGCACTATCGAATGGCCTCTCAAAGAGAACGATTCGCTCGATCGTGTCATTACTGGCACCAAACAAGACGGCGCACGATTGATGATGGATGTCATCCTCAAGCTCAAAGCCGGCGAATCAGAATCGACGCCTTTGGATATGACCAACAAGCAGTATTTCCGTTTCCCACAAGCCAAAGATGTCAAAGCCTTCCGCAAACGCGGGCATCGGATGATCTAATGCCAAAGTTTCAGACAACACAAGCCGCGATGTCGATTGATATCGAAGACTGGTTCCAGGTCGAGAACCTCAAATCGATCGTCGCGCGCGACACATGGGACGAACGCGAACTCCGCGTTGAAGCCAACACCGATCGCATGCTTGCGCTTATGGATGAACATAATGTCAAAAGCACATGCTTCATTCTCGGATGGGTTGCAGAAAAATGCCCCCAGCTTATCAAGCGCATCGCCGACGCCGGGCACGAAATTGCATCGCACGGCTACGGCCACGACCTGATCTACAACCTCTCCCAAGATGAGTTCCGCGAAGATATGAAACGCGGGATCGGAATCGTCGAAGACATCTCAGGCGCAAAGATCAAAGGCTATCGCGCACCATCATTCTCGATCACCGACTGGTCAATCGATATCCTCCAAGAACTCGGACTCACCTACGACTCCTCCGCATTCCCAACCGTCGCCCACGATCGCTACGGCAAGCTCGAAGGCATGGATTCAGGAAACCCAATCGTTGAAATCCGACCTGGCTTTCATGAAGTCTGTGTCTCGGTTTTACAAGTTGGTAAAAAAGGTGTCCCGTGGGCTGGTGGGGGCTACTTTAGGTTGTTCCCATATCCATTGTTCAAGTGGGGGGTAAAACGAATCCTCAAAGCCGACCAACCCTACATCTTCTATATCCATCCGTGGGAGGTTGATCCTGGCCAACCCAAAATGCAAGGCTTAAAACGCTCGCACAAGTTCCGCCACTACAACAATCTCAATAAATGCACCGATCGATTCGATAACCTCCTCGGCTCGTTTGATTGGCGACCGATCGGCGAGTTCCTTGAAGAACACCTTGCCAACCAAGCCTCCAGTCAAGCCTCGTCGAATCAATCTTGATCTTGAGTCTCGAATACCATCGCGTATTGTGAGCCGTAGATTGGATACTCGGAAATACACCGATACCCGCGTAACAGTTCGCTGTCGTACCCAAGCTTCGAGCACACCTCGCCGATCATTTTACGATAGTTTGGAACATGCGACGACCCGAACCGAGTGAGACCTGTCCCCAGATTTTCGATTGTTTCGAGCAGATCAAACTGATCAACATCGCGAGACGGATCATTAATGTCGGCTTGCCCATTGATCGTCGTGTCATACACCCGCAACTCAGGAGATGAGTGTGTGTAGAGATCTTTGTGTATAAAAACATCAAAGTGCCCGCGCCGAGACGGGATACTAATCTCGCTCGCAGCCCATGCTTTTCGATTGAGTTCTTTGGCCATATACCGCGGAATCTCTGCGCRGTTCACATCGCAAGTCACCAGATTGATCGAAGACGACGCTCCAAACGAATCCTCCTTGAGAAGATAGTGAATCGCTTCACCCGCATGTTGAACATCAAGCTCGGGCGGTGGGGACGAACAGTATGCCTCAAGTGTTGAACTCGACAAACTATCCATTGGCTGGCCATCAAGCGTGCAAGTCTCGCGTTGTTCATGATGCTCAACTTGCCGACGCGAAGTAAACTTCACCTGCACACCAGGACGCAATCGATGCAGCCCGATGACCGCCTTAATCCAAACGATGTCGATTTTTGTGTCGTCGCTGCTGGGATAAAAAATCGCAGCTTCCGCATACACATCAGCCTGTGCCCCTTTGAGTTGGCTCATCGCCCGAAACGCTGCCTGCTTTCGGCGAAGTTCAAAGTCTCGGCGGGCTTCAGGAACCCACGCACTTAAGATGGCTTCGAGCGCACTGCGGTCTCCAATTTCGGATCTGATCAGTGACTCAAAGCGATCAACCGCCTCGTTGGCTGTTTTGAGATCATCCGCATTGACATGGTGTTTCGATGAGGCTTTGAGCAACCGACGCATTGGCTCTGGGCCGGGCACACGATGCACAACCGACATCGAATCTGGTGCGCGGACCGCTTTAAGGATGCGCGATGCCAAAACCTTGTCGACTCCGAGTTCTTTTGCTAAACGCTGCGGGCCGCTATCACCGCCGGGAATCTGCTCGAGTACACGCACAAATCCATTGAGCAAATCTTCACCCGCCTTATTTATACGAACTTCCAAACTACCCATCGAGGACAAGTCTGAGCGGGAACTTTGATGTTGAGTAGGTGTTTTCATAGCGAGTCGAGTTGTTCTACATCCCCATTTTTTGCCCAATATTCGTGATCTCAATCAATCATAATCGATTCTAGAGTGAATTGCACACCTTTTTTGAAGTTTCCTAGAAACTTCCTTGCAACTTTTTCCGATTCTGGTATATCTCTATCTGATACCTGAGGGGAAACACTGAGCTGATGAAAATCACTTCGGCATATACAAAGGACCTAGACCACAATGACCAAATCAACACACATCGTTTTTCCCGCTCTCCTGCTCACTCTCGCATCAGCACAGCTTCTCGCTGGCGATACCACCACAGTGACATTTGACAATGGATCTGAAAACTGGGTTGGACCCGCTGGACCAGGCGGAGCAACCACCATCGAACCCACAGGGGGCAACCCTGGCGCACAGATGCGAACAGTGTTCAACAACTTTGGAATCACCTTCGACAACAACTCAACCGCGGCATTCCTCGGCGACTACACCCAATCAGACTCGATCACCATTTCAATGGACATCCAAGTTGATCGTGTGTTCTTCTTCAGTGTCGATGTCTCGCGCCCTTGGCTTGTCGAACTCCGAGACTTTGACACCGCAACCGGAGGCTTCCCGTGGACAAGCGTGTGGTTTAAGTTTGATGAGATCTCACAAGCAAACAACGCAGATTGGTCAACCTACTCAGTCACATTCGATCCCAATGCGGCCCAGCTCCCAGCAGGCTGGGGAGGATATGGTGCTGAAGACCCGATCACATTCGAGCCCACCCTTCCAGATGGCGTGAGCTTCTCTGATGTCCTCTCGGGTGTTGACGAGATCGCATTTACGACATTTGAACCAGGGTTCTTCTTTGGAGCAACAGACTTTGAGTTCGGAATCGATAATCTCTCGATCACACGCTCAACCACATCGTGTGCTGCGGATATCAATGGCGACGGCGAACTCAACTTCTTCGATGTCAGCGCATTCCTCAGTGCATTCGCTGCGATGGATCTCGTCGCCGATTTTACCGGCGATGGCCAGCTCAACTTCTTCGATGTTTCTGCATTCCTCAACGCATTCAGTACTGGATGCCCATAAATAAATCATTCTCTACACTCATAGGAGTATTCACATTGAAAAACATCGCATACACACTCTGCATCGGCTTCGTTTCGATCACCACCGGGCATGCAGCCGCCCAAACCACTGTTGTTGATTTTGACACTGGCGCCCAAGGCTGGATCGGCAGCAACGGCAGCGTACTCACATCCGATGGCAACGGCAATCAGTTCATGCGCACCATCGACGAGACCTTTGGTGTTCAATACTGGAACAACACCAATCAGTCGTTCTTGGGCGACTACTCGCCATATGAATCGGTCACGCTCTCGGTTGATGTACAGATCGACAAAATCGATACCTCCAACCTCCCAGAGGGCTTCACCCGTATTCCACTCACAAGATCGCTCGTTCTCGAACTTCGAAACAACACCTACGCCGACGGGTTCTTTGATTACGCCAGCGTGTTCTTCGTCATCGAGACCAATCTCTCATCAGCCAACTATCCAGACTTCACAACCCTGGGCGTCACCTTCGATCCAAACTCAACCGAGCTTCCCGCAGGATGGGGCGGCTTTGGTGGCAGCGATGATGCAAACGGACCAGTGCTCCCCGCGGGCGCGACCTTTGCTGATATTGTCGCCAATGTTGATGAGGTTGTATTCACCACACGCGTGCCGACGGAGTTCTACCTGTTGAACTTCTTTGAGTTTTCAGTCGACAACTTCTCGATCACGACCACAACTCAATCTCAATGCCCAGCAGATATCAATGATGATGGCAGCTTGAACTTCTTCGATGTGAGTGCATTCCTCAACGCATTCGCAGCAGCAGACCCTCTCGCCGACTTCACCGGCGATGGACAGTTCAACTTCTTTGATGTATCCGCATTCCTCAACGCGTTCAGCGCGGGTTGTCCGTAATCACATCACACACCAATATAAAAAACAGACCCGAAAGGGTCTGTTTTTTTATGCTTGATTAACTCATCACAACCTTTGCGGGAGGCTGATGCCATTGGGCATTTTCGTTCTTACCTGTTTCCAAATACCATTGAACCATCCGGTCGATGCCTTCAGTCAACGGCACCTTGGGTTGATACCCAACACCGAGCAGTTTATCTGCCTCGAATTTTGTCTCGGTCTTGAACATCTTTTTCACGCGAGCGGTCGAGATCGGTAGGTTCTTGCCGGTAAGTTTAATGATCACATCGAACGGCAAYCCGATCAGCATCCCAAGSGCGTAGGGCATCGCTGGTGCKGGTTTCTTGCCGAGGCATTCGCTCACTACATTGGATATCTCGGTGCTGGTCAGATCAGGCTTGTCGATGTAGTTGAAAATCTCAAACGCTTCGATGTCACGGTTTGGTTTCTCGTCGAGTAAGCCTTTAAGGAACAGCGTCGCGTGGACAATGTTCTCCACATAGCTGAGAGATTTAATATTCGTGCCCGCACCAAACCGTGCGTACTTACCTGAATCGATCTGACGGATCAGTGAGTACATATTGGCAAAGTTGTTGATGCCGAAAGTCACCGTGGGGCGGATGATCAGCGCGTGTCGCCCATCACCTTGCTCGACCCATGTATTGAAGACCGCTTCGCCTTTGAGCTTTGACCCGCCGTAGGGTGTGTTTGGCGCGGTCGGTGCGGTTTCTTCGTGAGGCGTTTGTGCATCGCCATAGACCGCGACGGTTGAATAGAAAACAAGTTCCTTCACACCCGCACGATCCATCGCATCGCAGATCATCTGCGAACCAAACTCGTTGACCGAGTAGTAGGTATCGTGTTCGATTCCAAAGTCGTGATGAGCTGCTGCCAGATTGACAACCATGTCCACGCCTTCCATCGCACGATCGAGTGCTTTGGGATCGCGGATATCGCCTTTGGTATATGCAGAGTCAGCAGCTTGCCCGGATGGATCAACCAGATCAATCGTGACCAGTTCATGACCAAGGGCAGCGAGATCTCGATGGAAGTAAGACCCGATAAAACCCGAGCCGCCTGTAATAAGTATCTTCAAAGTAGACCCCTGACTGTCGAATAACAGGCTCCGTTGCCTGTTCCCCGCCCTGTTCATGATCGTTATCGTGTGCGAATCATACGACGCCCGATCAGCTCGGTTCATATTTGTGTCTATTCTCGGCTATTTCGAGCGATTGATCGAACGAGACTTGCTAAAACCCGCCAAACATCATCGGCGCCAGAACCACGCAAATCACCCCACACAAGATCGTCAACGGGCCGCCAAACTTGGTGTAATCCAGCCAGCGATATCCACCCGGGCCCATCACCATCAGGTTCGTCTGATACCCGATCGGCGTCGAGAACTCACAGCTCGCAGCCACCGTGATCGCCACGATGAACGGCATCGGGTTGTATTGCTGATCGATCGCAATCCCGATAGCAATCGGGAACATCAATACCGCAGCAGCGTTGTTGGTCATCGTCGCCGTGAAGAGTGTCGTCAGGATATAGATCGCAGCCAACAACCCGGTCGGCCCCATCGACGAACACACCGACACGATCGCGTGCGAGATATCGGCTGCTAACCCGGTATTGATCATCGCTTGCCCAATGCCAAACGACGCGCCAATGACGGTGAGTATCTGGAAATCCACACCTCGACGCGCTTGTGGACCTGTGCAGCATCGTGTGACAACCATCAATCCTGCAGCGAGCATCGCTGCGGTCATCGGCTCGAACACACTAAACGACAACAGCACCACGAGCAATGCCAGAATCGCAATCGCTGCCCACGCGCGATCATGACGCAAGGCTGCCGGCGTGATGCGTTCGTTGACGAGATAAAAATCACCCGTCGCTCCAAAGCGATCCGAAAAACCAGGAGGCGCTTCGAGCAACAAGGTATCGCCAGGGCGCAGACGGATCTCGCCGAGCTTGCCTGGGATCTGTTGCCCTTGACGGCGCACCGCAACAACCACCGCGCCATAGCGTGTACGAATCCCGGATTGACGAATCGTCAAACCAACAAGCGACGAGTTATTCGAGACCACCGCTTCGACGATCCGAAGATTCGGACGGTAATGATCATCCGCTTCGCTCTCTTCAATATCGCTCTCGCGGTGCCCGTGTGTCTCGGTCGTCGCAGGCACCAAGCCTTTGATCTGCTGAAGCTCAACGACTGATTCAAGCTGACCTACAAAGACCAAGACATCGCCATCTTGGATGATTTCCTTAGGCGATACCGCCACCATCGAGTCATCCGCCCGTTCAATACGCGACAAAAACAACCCGGGCAGGTTGCGCAGGTTTGCTTCTTCGACCGTCTTGCCGACGATCGGGCTTTGTGGGCTGACSTTGAGTGCCGCGTGATATCCTTGCCCGTGTGTCTCTGCATCCTCGATCGGGTTTGCTCGATCGGGCAAGAGCTTGCGTCCAAAGATCAAGATATACGCCACCCCAAAGATTGCAATCGGCAAACCGACTTTGGCGAGCGTGAACATCCCGAACTTGAGTGCGGGGTTATCGACCGTCACCGGCCCGCCATCGACGGTCACTTGCGCGTCGCTGAGTAGCTTCGAGGTAATCACATTGGTCGAGGTGCCGATGAGTGTGCATACGCCACCCAAGATCGAAGCGAACGACAAAGGCATGAACAGCTTACTCGGCGCGATTCGACATCTTCTTGCCACGCCTGCGAGTGTCGGCAAGAACATCGCTACGATTGGTGTGTTGTTGATAAACGCACTCATCACCGCAACCGGAAGTGTGAGTCGAACTTGCGCGCTCAACTCGTCTTTGGGTCGCCCGATGAGCACCGCGGTGATTCGGCTCATCGCGCCGGTTTCTTTCATCGCAGCCGCCACGATGTACAACATCGCCACCGTAATCACGCCCTGATTCGCAAACCCCTGCACCGCTTCTTGAGGCTCAAGAATCCCAAACACCAACAACACCAAAAGCACACCCATCATAATGATGTCAGGTGCGAACCGACCCATCGCCATCGTGCCCACCATAAGCACAAGCATGATCCCGGTCAGGATGGGTTCCCAGTTTGCCAATGTGTTTGATTCCTTGTGTGCGTTCTTTAGTCAGCATCGAGCCCGATGCCGAGTTCTTTAATCGCCCGAAGCATCAAGCCATGAATCCGAGGCGGGGCACACACGATGCCCTTATTCTTCTCCAAGCCACGCCCATGCGAAAAATCGAGGTTGTGTCCGAATATATCGGTCACAAACGCCCCAGACTCGCACGCAATACAGCACCCGGCTGCATGATCCCAAATCCGCTCGATATACCCCTTCCGGGCTGGCAGCCTGAGATAGGCATCAGCCTGCCCACGCGCAACAACCGCGTATTTGCACTGTGAATCCAATCTTGCCGGCTCGCCAGCTCGCCCAAGCCCGTTGGCTTCGATCCACTCCAGAATCCGATCCATATCTGACATGTTCGTATGAGCCTTCTCAACCGAGCCACAGACTGTGATTTCCTCAGATTCGAGATGTTCGAGCCGAGTGATGCGAATGGATTCAGATTCGCCATCGTCGCATCGAGATTCCCAGACACCCTCGCCTTTGATCGCGTAATACAAACACCCTCGGCTATCACGCTCATCAAACGGCATCGACATATCGACCGCCAGGTTTGGACACCCCATCACGCCGATGGTGGGTGTCCCGTCCTCGATATACCCAAGCGCAACAGCGTATTGCTGATTGCGGAGGAACCCTTTGGTGCCATCGATTGGGTCGAGGGTCCAGTATTTATGGTGGGTCGTGTCGCCCGCTCCAAGATCAATCGCTTCGAGCACAGCATCAGGCGTCGCGTCATCCCAGACCTCTTTGACCGCTGCCACAACCGCATCAAGGATCATCGCGTTGTCTTCATCACGCAAGAAGGTCGAGGACTCTTCTGCAACCATCACAAACTCGCCGATATGCTGCTTAAGTACCATGGCGACAACCGCTTGCGCCGCATAGTCCGCGACTGTGACGGGGCTTTTGTCATCTTTGGTGATCGTACGGACTGCATCGAGATTGTTTTGGACTTCTCGACAGACGATCGAAGCAGCAACCACCGCTTGGCGGCCGGCGTGGGCGAATTGTGAATGGTCAATCATTTTGTATCCTCTTTTTGATCTTTGATATTCTGTTTTGGTCGTTTCAGTTGGCCAGTTAGAAACACACCGGCCAATGCGACAACTGTGGTAGTTGCCATTGCACCACCAACTTTTGGGTATCCATTTAAAACTAGGTACACCCCAAGTCCACTAAACAAAACTGCGAGTACAAAAGCCATCCATTGCCCTTGTTGACTCAACCTACGAGCTGCTCTCCGATCCTCTATTCGAGCGGTGAGAGCGAGTTCCTCTACTTTATGTCGATGATGAAGTTCCAACTCAGAACGATCTACGATCTTCCGAGCCAAACCAGGAACAACACGATCAAAGTCTTCGAGCATGCCTGGGGTTGGCAACGGCCCTATAAACTGAAACCCAATGGCAGTGATTTCAGAATCAGGATTTTGCGAAGGTGAACTCGAGCTGGCGATTGTCGACGGATTGACATCCATTCCCGATTCCGATTTTCCGTTCGTATTCGGACTGGTACTCGGGCCGGAGTCTTCGTTGCATGGTTGATCGTTCATGGTCTGGTAGTTTATCAAGCTGGGAGATCATTGAACGACGAATGTCCATGAGAATCGATTCAATATCTGATGGACGATCCTCCAAAAATTGATCCATTTCACGATCAAAATCGCTTTGTTCAGGCAGTGGCGCAGGCCAAAGCTCCAGAGTACTCCCTGCCCCTCTCAAAATGTTCAAAATGCGTTCAGTCATCTCTGTCTACTATACGGAATCATTACTCTTAAGTTCGTTAAAACTGTGTGGATTGCGCCTATGTACTRTTATCGGCGCACAACACCTGACTTCTGAAACCCCTTTGTCCATTAACTCTAGTAAAATCGAAGGTTGAGAACTCATCTTTTACCCAAACAGGTACACGATATCCTTTTTGCTGGGTATTCTGGGCGGGATTCGCCGATGGATTGATCGAATAGATTGATCAATTTATATGCTGTTTAACTCTGCTATCTACCTGCTGTTCTTGCCTCTCGTCGCGGTGCTGTACTACGCGCTGCCTTTATGGTGGCGAAGAGTGATGCTGGTGATCGCAAGCTATGGGTTCTACATGGTTTGGTCGGTTCCGTTCTCGTCATTACTGGTGTTCTCTACCATTATTGATTATACCGCTGCCCGTGTGATTGATGGGWCAAAATCACCCGTCAAGCAGCGTATCGCCCTTTTAGTCTCGCTCACCGCGAATCTTGGTGTCTTGGCGGTGTTCAAATATGCCGATTTCTTTACAAACTCAWYYTMWKNCATTGWTCSNGAACTSRSYSYTGSMMWSANNGCTGAAYMWSWTCSWSMMYWWRRSGAWWWKKWWCTRWWCCTTCCAGACCATGAGCTACACGATTGATGTCTATCGCGGGCATCTCCGCGCCCGCAAGAGCTTTATGGATGTCGCGCTCTATGTCAGCTTCTTCCCCCAACTTGTCGCCGGGCCGATCATCCGTGCCGATATCCTGATCCCCCAGTTGCGCGAAGAAAACGAAGCCAACTGGCAACTGATCCGCGCCGGAATCGCCCTGATCATTTGGGGTTTGATCAAGAAGATGTTCTTCGCCGACGCGATGGCGCCGATTGTCAACGAGGCGTACAACAATATCTCGGCCACATCCGGCTGGTCACTCTTGAGCGCAACCTATGCCTTTGCGATCCAGATTTATTGCGACTTTTCTGGATACACCGACATCGCGATCGGATCTGCGCTGGTCATCGGGATTCGCTTGCCCGCCAACTTCCGTCAGCCGTACTTATCGTGCTCGATCCGTGAGTTCTGGAGGCGTTGGCACATCTCGCTTTCAACCTGGCTTCGAGACTATCTCTACATCCCACTAGGAGGCTCAAAGAAAGGCCCATCGCGCACACAAATAAACCTGATGCTCACCATGCTCCTCGGCGGGCTTTGGCACGGCGCAGGCTGGAACTGGGTCATTTGGGGCGGGCTGCAAGGCGTCATGATGATCGTCGAACRCGCGATCGGGTTGTCCGAATCGCGCCCAAAGAAAGTCATGACCATCATCATCCGATGGTTCGTCACCTTCAACCTTGTGTGTTTGTCGTGGGTGTTCTTTCGGGCTGCCAATGTCGGCGACGCGTGGGAGGTACTCACACGCATAGGCACCGCCGCCGAAGGGCGATCCTTCACTATCTGGCAGCCGATTGCAGCATTAGGGTTATTGTTGATCGTTGAAATGCTCCATATCCGCAAGCGTTTTGTATCCATCCTCCAGCAAAGCCCACGCCTGGCATTGTGGGTCACAATCTTCGCATTCATGTTCTTCCTGCTCGCGTTCCGTGGAGCCCAATCGCCGGAGTTTATTTACTTCCAGTTCTAATTAGATCCCATCATGACCAAACCCACCAACCATTCTGATCATCCCGACCAAAACATCAACGCGGTCCTCGAACCTGTCGCGCCAGGTTCGCAGTATGATTTTATCGAGATCGAATCGAATCCGATCGCGTTCAGATCGCCTGTAGGAAATCTTCCGAGCTTTGTTGGCCGCGTGTTCTCCATGACCAAGTCGTGTGTGTTCGACAACTGGAAAATCGCACTTGGAGTTCTCGCTGTAATCGTCGGCTCAGAACTTGTGTTACGCACGACTGAGCCCCGGCTTATGGGGCGAATCTATTCCCAAACCCACACTGGTGGCCACCCCCTCAATATCAATGCCCAAGGTTTTCGAGGAAATCCTGTAGCACTTGATAAACCCGCAAATACCATGCGAATCCTCGCACTTGGCGACTCTGTAACCTTCGGCACCGGAATCGCATCAGACACCACTTGGGCGACCCAACTTCAACGAATAATGCACACTGATGAGCATCCTGTCGAGGTGATCAATGCTGCATTGCCCGCGATTGACCTTGGGCATATTGAACAAGAACTGATCAGCAAWTGGAATGTGTATGAGCCCGATCAAATCGTGCTCGTCCTCACTGGCAACATGGTTTCGTTTGGCTATGCCCGAAGAGATCGAACAGTTATCGAGCTTCCAAACTCGGCCAAGCTCAAGCAAGTSACGAGCGCATCAACGCCAAGCATGAAGGACAAACTCAAAGCCCAATACGCATCGTTCGCACTCCCCGGCGCGTTGACACTCGGGATGGATCACCTGAAGTTTATGGCTGGACTAGAAAACCATGCTTCCGATCCAGCCTTCCCTACAGGCGTCATGCTCGCTCATGGCTATACGCAAAACGGTATTGACTCCGCGATGATCGATCAGGCTTGGCATATCTTCGCCGACCAACTCGCTTCGCTTGTGTCTGTCACAAACGAAATGGGTGTTGATTTGATCGTCGTCTATTCACCACCAAGGTTTATGCTCACAGACTCTCGGCTCAACAATCTCAAATGGGTAGACAAGGATCGGCTGACTGTTGATCCGGTCGCCAAATCTGCCCAGATCTGTCAAGAACTCGGGGTTCAGTTTATTGATCCACGATCATCGCTCACACAAGCGCACAAACCAGTATATCTAATTTCAGACTACACCCACTTCGACGCATCCGGGCATCACACGATTGCCCAGCTTATTGCTGATTCGATCAAGTAGCCTTGAGAATGCCGTGCTTGAGCAGGGCATCGACAAGCTGATTAGCACATTGTTCAATGCTCAACTCGCCGGTCTTCACTTCAATCTCAGGCTTGGTTGGTAGCTCATAGGGATCATCGATTCCGGTGAACCCTTTGATCTCGCCAGCACGCGCCTTTTTATAGAGCCCTTTGGGATCGCGCTGCTCGCAGATCTCGATCGGAGTATTGATAAACACTTCGAGAAACTTGAGCCCAGCATCTTCATGAATCTTGCGGACCTGATCGCGGTCGGCCTGATAGGGCGAGATAAAACTCGATATCGTCACCACGCCCGCGTCGGCGAAAAGTTTGGCAACCTCGCCGATTCGGCGGATGTTCTCTTTGCGGTCATCGGCACCAAATCCAAGGTTCGCATTGAGCCCATGACGGACATYATCGCCATCGAGCCGATACGAAAGCACTCCACGAGCATTTAAAGCCTGCTCAAGTGCCACTCCAACGGTAGATTTGCCCGATCCTGATAATCCGGTCAGCCAGAGCGTACAGCCTTGATGCCCGAGAACAGAAGCTCGGTCACCGCGGGTCACCTCGCCATCATGCCAGACGATATTGGTGGATTCGTTGGTTGGTTGGTTCTTATTTACTGGTGTTTCGCTCATACCCAACTCCCCAAACTGATCATCGATACTATATCAAGCACAATATCGCTACTTGCTCTGATAGACTGTATTATCGGCCGAGAGATTGGTCGATTCTGGTCTATACTTCGGCCTATTGATCCCATCAATCCTGATTTCTCGCTCTTGGCGGGCAAAACATCGGCCGATGATGAGACAGACAAACCATATGGAATCGGGTAGAGGACTGCCCGAGCGTATAAATGACCCTTTGGCGGAGACCTGCGGGTATGACCCAAGCGAAAGAATCAGCCGGTGCCCACGCGCACTACCGACTCACCCACCTCAAAGCTCTCGAAGCTGAGGCGATCCACATCATGCGTGAAGTGGCAGCCCAGTTCGAGAAGCCCGCATTGATGTTCTCAGGCGGCAAAGACTCSATCGTYATGGTCCGYCTSGCWSRAAAAGCCTTYCGMCCCGCSAAGTTCCCKTTCCCRYTSYTSCACATCGACACCGGGCATAACTTCCCCGAAGCACTCGACTTCCGCGACAAGCTCGTCAAAGAAATCGACGAACGCTTGATCATCCACAAAGTCCAAGACCTGATCGATCGTGGCGACGCGATTGAAGACCCCGGGCCATTCCCCTCTCGCAACCGTGCGCAGATCCCGACGCTGCTCGATGCGATCGACAAATACCAGTTCGACGCCCTCTTTGGCGGCGCACGACGCGATGAAGAAAAAGCACGCGCCAAAGAACGCATCTTCTCGTTCCGCGATGATTTCGGGCAGTGGGACCCCAAGAATCAACGCCCTGAGTTGTGGAACCTGTACAACGGGCGATCACGCATGGGCGAAAACATCCGCGTGTTTCCTATCTCCAACTGGACCGAGATGGATGTGTGGCAGTACATCATGCTCGAAAATATCGAGATCCCCGACCTGTATTTCTCGCACAAACGCGATGTGGTTGAACGCCGAGGGCAGCTTGTGCCTGTCGGCGAT